>JAKDNC010000031.1 GCA_030452025.1 Nocardioides sp.
GCATCATGGCCGCGTCGATGAGACGGTCGAGGGTGATGACGCCAACTCGGTGGGCAATGTCGGCGACCTTCTCGTCGATCTCCGTCACGACGTCGTCGGGGTAGTGGAGGGTCTGTTGGGCGATCCGGCGGGCCCTCCATGCCTCGATCTCGCCCGCGAGCACCCGCGCCCAGACCCGCGGGAGGCGGTGGCGCACCTCGAGGGCCTCCGCGATCAGGTCCTCGCCGGACTCGCTGCGCATCCCCAACGCCGCAGCCAGGCCCGCTCCGGCGTCGTAGTCGATTTCCGGACGTGAGATCCGCTCCCCGGGCGCGAGGGTCGCGTCGGCGTAGTTGATGCTGCCATCCTCCGGAGGATGCATGTCTGCCCAGACAGTGGCCTGGAAGAGGATCTCGCGGTCTGCGTCGTCACGGACACTCCGGAGTCCACGCACCCGCTCGGCGACTGCGACCTTGGTCTCGCAGCTGGGAGCCTGAAAGGTGGTCGACATGGGTCGATTCTACGCCGATTCTTGATCGAACACCAGTTCGAAAAGCGTTATCCACGGAACTATTTTTGCAGTTCAGGGTGCCTCTTATAGTTCACCGGGGGTGACCAGGGGCGGTCCGATGCTTCAGTACCCGTTGACCAGGACGGGCTTTCCTTCCACCACTTGCAGGTCGGCCGGCGTCCCCTGCTTGGTCACCGAACCGGTCACCGGCTGCCACGCTCCTCCGCTCACGCGGAACACCGCCGTCCAGGTGACGTCGACGCGTGGGTGGACCGAATCAGCTACCTCATAGGAGTGCGAGACATAGTCACTCATCGGGCGACCCTTCTCATACGCGATCCCGGGCTCGCTCGTCTGGAACGAGCTCCCGTCGCCGGGAAGCCAGGTGTAGGTCGCCGGCGTGATCTTCAGATCGATCGTCTGACCGAGCAGCCTGAACGACTCGGTGAACCCTTCAGCTTCAGTCTGGAAAATGGTGTCGAAGTTGACCAGCGTCTTGCCCCCGGGCGGTTGCACCACGATGCGTGCGACAGGAATGGGCGAGTCCCTGAACCGGTTCATGATCATCCCCGCCGTGATGACGGGGGCCTGCCCTTGAGGTGGGCATCCTTGCGCGACCTTAACCCACCCACCGGTGGCTGCCAGATGCAGAAAGATCCCAGGACAATCGAGGTCGCTACTGCTTCCTCGGAGCTCAGTCGGAAGTCCTGGCGCCGAACCTGTAGTTGTGCCCGAGTCCTCAGTCTCGCCAATCTGGGTGCAGACCAATTTCGTTTGTGTACGAGGTTCCCCCAGGTAGAACGTGGTGACAGTCTTGGTATGGCACTTCGATTCACCAGCGGCCACGGGCCCAGCGACCATCACCAGCGGCGTGAGGAGGATCATGGCGCCGGAAACGAACTTCATGATCCAAAGCCCAGAGTGCGGACGACCCAGTGGTCATCGACAACCCCCAAGATGAACGTCAGGGAGAAGTCTCGGGGGCCGAAGTCCACCGGCTCGTCACCAGCCTTGCTCGTGGTTTCGCCGCCCGCCGCATGAATGTCCAGAAGCCAAATCACACGTTTGGCCGACGACGCCTCGATCATCTTGCGGCGGGTCACCTTGTTGGGCACGCCGTCGGATTCGATTGCACCGCCAGCCCCGTAGTACTCCTCGACCTGATCAGCAAACTCATCGCACTGCTGGCAGTTTGGTCCGGCCATGTGCCTCATTCGAGCGGTGTCGCCAGTGCCCAGGGCGTGGTTGTAGGCCTCGATGTATTTGACCGCCACCAGTTCCGCACTGATCTTGGATGCGGACTTGTCTTCGGGGTATCGCTTCGGGTACTTCTTCGAAGGATTCTCCGAAGGCGACTCGGACGCCGACGGCGACTCAGCACCGGGCTCCGAGGCGGACGTCGTCGAAGCAGACGGCGTCGAAGCGGACGCGCCGCCATCTCCCTGCGCAGAGTCATCGGAGCACGCACCGAGCAAGACCAGGGGTGCACACACCGCGAGTGCGGCCACGCGTCGACCTGAAACCATCAATCCATCCTCTTCCCGAGACAGTGCGGCAGGGCTGGCACCCCAAGCACCGTATGACAGTCGGGACAGGTCTGGAAGGGGGCGCTCGGCCGCCTGTGGACAACTCATGCCCGGCCCACCGCCGACAGTCGCCACCCGTGCTGGGACACCTCCACGAGCCCCATCCCCGACAGGTTGTCGAGGGAACGTCGCGCTCCCACCAGTCCGACCCCGGCAGTCCGTGCGATGGAGTCGGCCTGCGCGGGCTTGGAGACCGGCACTGCATCGAGCACCTGGGCGTCGCGCGTCGAGAGCCGATCACGTGCCTTCTCCGGCGCCTTCGGCATTTCGAACAGCGCCTCGCCGGATGCGCCGATCACCTCGAGCACCTCGCCCGCCTGGGTGACCAACGTCGCCGCACCGGTGCGGATGAGTTGGTGGACTCCGGCGGAAGGCGCACTGGTCACCGGTCCGGGGACGCCCATCAAGAAGCGGTTGAGCCTGCCGGTCCAGTTCGCAGTGTTGAGGGCACCGGAACGCACTGCCGCCTCGACCACGACACTGCCGCGCGCGAGCCCGGCAATGATCCGGTTCCGGGCGAGGAACCTCAACCTCGTCGGCGCACAACCCGGGGCAAGCTCGGAGACGACGACACCGTGCTCGCCGATGTATCTCAACAGGTCCGCGTGCGCGGCAGGATAGGCACGGTCCACACCACACGCGAGGACTGCGATGGTCCCGCCACCAGCAGCGAGCGCTCCGCGGTGCGCAGCTTGATCGATACCGAAGGCTGCCCCCGAGATCACACTGACCTTCTTCTCCACGACCCTGGCCGACAGCTCGCCAGCGACGTCCGCGCCGTAGGACGTGGCGGATCGCGAGCCGACCACTGCGATGGAGTTGCCGACCTCGTTGAGCCGGACCGGCCCCCTGGCCCACAGGCCGAGTGGCGCACCTGCCCGGTCCTGGAGAGCCTCGCAGTAGTCGAGCTCGTCCAATTGGGAAGGCCACTCGTCGTCACCGGGGATGACAAACCGGATGCCCTGCCGGGCGGCGCGATCAAGGTCCGCCTCCGGGTCGAGCGTCGCGAGTCGGGCCGCGACCTCGTCGAGCAGGCCGCCCTCGTCGCGCTGCTGGGCGAGATGGTCGTAGAGGCGAGTCGCCCCGAGCTCGGAGACCAGGTTCGAGACCCGGGGATCACCCGGCTCTCCGAGTCGCCCGAGCGCGACACGGGCCAGACGGTCCTCATGGCTGTCGTTCATCCAGCCACCGCCCGGGTGAGCACGTCGAGTCGCAGCGGCTCGCCCGTGCGCAGCTGCATGGCGGTCTCGAGCTCGCCCTCCCCCGGTCCGGCGACGCCCGCAAGATCGGCGACCGTCCATGCGAGGCGATGCACTCGCGTCGCGCCTCGTCGGGTCAGCCGGCCGGCATGGATCGTGTCGTCGAGCTTGGCGGTCGCAGCGGGACTCAGTGGCCATTCGTCGCGCAGCGCGGCACCGGGCGCCATCGCATTCACCCGCCAGGCCCGGCCGGCGTACCTCTGCTCCTGGCGTCGGCGCGCAGCCGTGACACGTTCACGAATAGCGACAGAGCCTTCAGGGCGCTCGAACGGACTGTCCTTCTCGTGTGGCCCCAGCGGGCGAACGTGGCGGGTGATGTCGATCCGGTCGATCACCGGGCCACTGAGTTTGCCCCGGTAATTGCGACGCTTCACCTCGTCACACGTGCAGTGACTCCTCACCGCATCGGCGACGTACTCCCCGCAGGGGCACGGGTTGCATGCCAGCACGAACATGCCGCGAGCTGGATACGTCGCAGTCTCCTCGCCTCGGGCGATGGTCACCTCACCGGACTCGAGCGGCTGCCTCAATGCTTCGATGATGTCGGCCGTGAAGTGTGGAAACTCGTCCAGGAAGAGGACACCGTGATGGGCACGGCTCAACTCGCCCGGCCGCACCCGACCAGTGCCGCCGCCGAGAAGCGAGGTCCGCGAGGCCGAGTGGTGTGGGGCGAAGAACGGCCGACGGGTGATGAGTCCGTCGTCCGAGTCGAGTACGCCGGACAGGGAGCAGACCGCGGTCAGCTCGAGGGACTCCTCGACCGTGAGGTCCGGCAGGATCCCTGGGATCCGCTCGGCAAGCGAGGTCTTCCCCGCACCTTTGGGGCCGGTGAGCATGAGGTGATGGCCGCCGGCTGCAGCCACTTCCATCCCATAGCGGGCGTCGGCCATCCCGTTGAGGTCGGCCATGTCGACCTCAGCGAGACGACTGTCCCCACGCCAGCTCAGCAGAGCGCCGGAGGTGTTCACATCGACCGGCTCGGCGTCCGGGATCTCCGCACCGCGCAGGTGCGCGATCACCTGAGCGAGCGACCTGAACCCATACACCTCCATGCCGGGCACGAGCGCTGCCTCGCGTGACTGTGGCTCGGGAACGAAGACCCGTTTCATGCCTCGCGCACAGGCAGCCATGGTCATCGCGAGCACGCCGGGCACAGCACGGAGCCGGCCGTCAAGGGTGAGCTCACCGATCATCACCGTGCCGGCGAGCGCCTCGCGAAGGTGTTCCTTCTTGTCGGCTGCGGCCAGCACGCCGACCGCGATCGACAGGTCGAAGTGGGTGCCGCGTTTGGGCAGGTCGGCCGGTGAGAGCAGGATCGTGACCCGCCTCGTCACCGGAAACTCGAATCCGGAGTTGGTGATCGCGGTGCGGCAGCGGTCCTTGGCCTCGTTGATCGAGGCGTCCGGCCGACCGACGAGATTGGTGGCGATCATCCCCTGCGAGACATCTACCTGGACATCGATGAGGTGGCCGATGGCCCCCTGCAGGGAGATGCAGCGCGCGGTGGCGAACGGCATCAGCCCACCCCCGGCACATGATCGATCTGGGGTGTTCCGAGGCGCGGGCAGATGATGCCGACCATGTCGAGGCGAACCTCGACCGCATGCACGTCGTGGCACTCCATCCACATCGCACCCAACCGTCGGATGCGGGCCGCCTTCGCCGGGGTGACCGCTTCGAACGGTGAGCCGAACGACGCGGAGCGCCGAGTCTTCACCTCACAGAAGACAAGAGTCTTCCCGTCCCGCAGCACCAGATCGATCTCGCCGGCGGCACATCGCCAGTTGTGGTCCACCAGGACCATCCCATGATCGAGGAGATAGCGTGCTGCCGCCGCTTCCCCGAACGCACCGAGTGCCTGCCGTTGTGCCTGATTCTGCCCTGTGCCCATGTCCTGACCTCCTGGCACGAGGGTGCCGGGAACTCTGGCTGCCGAGCGACGATGGTGGGGCAGTCTGTGGAGAACCGCGGGCCCTCACCCCCCTGTGGACGGAGAGTGGGTCAGCCGCGGAGCGCGGGCCGTGCTTGCTTCAGGGCTTCGGCGGTTCGAAGTCCGACGCCGCGAGCTCCTCGACGTTGACGTCCTTGAACGTCAGCACCTTCACGTTCTTCGCGAACCGGGCGGGGCGATACATGTCCCAGACCCAGGCGTCGGTCATCGAGAGCTCGAAGAAGACATCACCGGACTCGGTGCGCGCCTTCACGTCGACTGCGTTGCAGAGGTAGAAGCGGCGGTCGGTCTCGACGACGTACTTGAAGATCGAGGCGACGTCGCGGTACTCGCGATAGAGGTTGAGCTCCATCTCGGTCTCGTACTTCTCGAGATCCTCGGCACTCATCCCTACTCCTCCGTCGTCGTTGTGTCCGGCGAGTCTAGAGGTCCTCGGGCAGCCCCGGGCCCGCGGCACGGCGGACGTTGACGAATCGCTGCCGGTGCTCCACGCACGGCCCGTGCTCCACGAGCCGTTCGGTGTGCAGCGGGGTGACGTACCCCTTGTGGATGGCGAACCCGTACTCCGGGAAGTCGGCGTCCAGCCCCATCATCAGCCGGTCTCGGGTCACCTTCGCCAGGACGGAGGCTGCCGAGATGCATGCTGCGACGCGGTCGCCCTTCCAGACCGCGAGACCGGGCACCTCGAGGCCATCGACCGGGAACCCGTCGGTCAGAACGTACGCCGCCCGGACATCGAGCCTGAAGACGCAGCGTCTCAATGCCGCCAGGTTGGCCACGTGCATCCCCAGCCGGTCGCACTCGTGGGAGGAGATCACGACAACCGACCAAGCCAGGGCACGGCGCACGACCTGGTCGTAGCAGCGCTCCCGCGCCTTCGCGGTCAACAGTTTCGAGTCGGCCAGTCCCGGGATGATCCCGGCCCTGCCCTCGGGCAGGATCGCGGCAGCAGCGACCAAGGGTCCCGCACACGCGCCACGACCGGCCTCATCCACGCCGGCGATCGGCGCGATCCCCGCCCGGCGCAGCGCCCGCTCGTAGCCGTAGAGTCCGGCGTCGCGGCGTACCGTCGTCCCCTGCGGGAGTGTGCTCACGGCGAGTCCGGGACGTCCTCGAACACGGCGGGACGCTTGACCCGGTGGATTCTGTCCTTGGGCCACACGAGGGCGAACACCTTCCCGACCACCAGGTCGGTGGAGACCAGTCCCCGCGTGGGCGGACACTGCTCCCGTTTCGGATGATCACACATGTGGGCGGTGGAGTCCTGGGAGTTCCCCCGGTTGTCTCCCATCACCATCAGATAGCCCTCGGGGATCGTGATGTCGAGCTTGCAGCGACGGTTCGGCACGGCGCAGTTCGTGCCGTCCTGCTTCACATAGCCGCTCTCGTCCATCGAATGGCCGTTGATGGAGAGCTGCCCCCCCTCACCGCAACACGAGACGTGGTCTCCCCCGGTGCCGATCACCCGCTTCACCAGGTGGCCGCCCGTGGGGTACAGACCGACGTGGGCCAGCACCTTCGTGAACGGGTTGGACGCCCCCTGGCTGTCCTCGGGGCCGAGCCAGCCGCCGGGATCCTCGAAGACGACGACGTCACCGCGCTCGGGGTCGTTGTCGCCCCAATAGGTCACCTTCTGGACCAGGATCCTGTCATTGACGATCAGCCCCGGCTCCATCGACTGGGACGGGATGTAGAACGCCTGGACGAAGAGCGCCTTGATCACGATGGCAAGAACCAGCGCGACACCGATCAGCAGGATCGACTCCTGCCAGACCGGAAGTTGCTTGCGCTTCTTCCTGCCCCTCTTCGTCACCTTGCCGGTGGCGGGCTCGGAGTCGCCGGCCGAAATCTGCGAAGACCGCGACCCCTCCTCCTCAGTCGATCCGGAACCTGGGGTTCCGTCCTCGTCGGGGAGGGCGTCGCGGTCTTCAGGAGTCACTCGGCAAAGCCTAACCAGTCATTGGTCGGTTGGTGCTCAGGCCTCGCGGCGTTCCTTGATCTTCGCTGCCTTGCCGCGCAGGTTGCGCAGGTAGTAGAGCTTCGCGCGACGCACGTCACCGCGGGTCACGATCTCGATCTTCTCGAAGATCGGGGAGTGCAGCGGGAAGGTCCGCTCCACTCCGACACCGAACGAGACCTTGCGCACGGTGAAGGTGCGGCCGATGCCGGAGCCCTGGACACGCAGGACCAGGCCCTGGAAGACCTGGACACGCGAGCGAGAACCTTCGATGACCTTCACGTGCACCTTGATGGTGTCACCGGCGCGGAATGCGGGAACGTCATCGCGCTTCGCGGCGTTCGCCAGTTCATTGAGTGCGTTGCTCATGTCTTGCTCCTCGCGAGTGCCACAGGCCAACCGCGGAACGTAGTTGGACGTCATCGGTCCCAGTCCCGCACGAGGCGGTCGGCCGGTGCACGTCGCTCCCCCTGTGGCAGGTGCGCATGCGGATCCCCGGGGCGAACTTCCGGACGATCGTGGCCGACTTGGACCAGAGAGAAGTTTGCCACACGTCACGGCCCGGTCGAAATCCACGAGCGGTGGGGCGGGAGTCAGCGGCGGCGCTTCGACAGATGTACGGCGCCCGGGGGCGCATCGCCGTCGCCGCGCCGATACCCGGCCTTCTTGTACATCTTCAGGTTTCGCTCGCTCCGCGCCCCCGTAAACAGCTCGTATGTCCCCACCTCGTCGGGTGCGGCCGATTCGATCGTCTCGAGCAGCATCCGACCCAACCCACGACCGGAGAGGTCGGGCGCCACCATCAGCCGACCCAGGTGCCACGAGGACCCGTGCAAGCTCGCACGTACAGCCCCGACCAGTCGTCCGCCGCTCCTGAGCACGAACACCGTGTCTTCGGCGATCCACCGCCGCACGTCCTCGAGCGTCTCCTTCAGAGCCGGGATCTCGACCCCCGGGTTGGCCTCGAGCTCAGCCAGCCAGCACGCGCGCTGCAGCGTGTAAATCTCGCCGGCGTCGCCGGGCTGGACCAGTCGCAGCTCGCCCTCGTCGACGAGCGTGGCGGGATGCGCGAGGTCGGGGCGACGCTCGGCGGTACGGCGTACCGCCTGGTCGTGACGCCAATGCGCGATGGCCGCATGGTTGCCCGACAACAGCACCGGGGGGACGTCGTGGCCGCGCCAGGAGGCCGGCTTCGTGTAGACGGGGTATTCGAGCAGTCCGCCCTCGTGGGACTCCTCAGTCAGGGACTCCGGATTGGACATGAAACCTGGCAGGAGCCGGACGACGGCCTCGGTGATGGCCAGGGCAGCGACCTCTCCACCGTTGAGGACGTAGTCGCCGATCGAGATCTCGCGGACCTCGCCGATCGACGCCGCGTGGTCGATCACCCGCTGGTCGATGCCCTCGTAACGGCCGCAGGCGAAGACGAGGTGATCTTGACCGGAGAGCTCGGTGGCCATCGCCTGGGTGAACGGCGCGCCGCTGGGGGTGGTGAACACGATCGTCGACCCGTCCCCTGTCAGGGCATCCAGCGCCTGCGCCCAGGGCTCCGGCTTCATCACCATCCCGGCGCCACCACCGTAAGGAGTGTCGTCGGTGGTGTGGTGGCGATCATGGGTCCACTGCCGCAGGTCGTGGACAGCGATGTCGAGCAGGCCCTTGGCCTGTGCCTTGCCGGGCAGGGAGAGCTCCAGTGGAGCAAGGTAGTCAGGAAAGATCGAGACGATGTCGATCTTCACAGGTCATCCTCGAGCGGGGAGACCAGGCCGGGACGGTCGGCGACCACGATCCGGTTGCCGGCCAGGTCCACGGTCGGGACCAGCTGCCTCACGAACGGCACCAGCGTGTCGCGACGGTCCGGGGTACGGATGCCGAGCAGGTCCTGGGCCCCGCCGTGGACGAGGTGGGTGACCTCGCCCAGGTGGACGCCCCCCTCGTTGAAGACGGCGACGCCGACCAGCTGGTGATCGTAGAACTCGTCCGGGTCGTCCGGGGTCGCTTCGGCGGGGATCGTGGCGTGCAGCACCAACCCTCGAGCAGCCTCGGCGCCGTTGCGGTCGGAAACTTCCTCGAGGCCGAGCAGCAACCGCTCCTGGTGCCAGCGCAGCGACTTCACCGTCACCGACGTGATCGGACTGGCCGAGCCCCGCGGGGTCTCGGCGCGCAACGTCGTGCCCACCGCGAAGCGAGTGTCGGGCTCATCGGTGCGTACGTCGATGGTGACCTCGCCGCGGATGCCGTGCGGCTTGCCGATCCGACCGACGACGAGCTCGATCATGTCCACCAGATACTCCTAGAGATGCAGAATGGGTGTCGTCCCCTCGCGGGAACGACACCCATTCAAGCGTGTCCGACTCAGCTGCGGCGATCCACGTCGACGAAGTCGACCCGGGCACCACCGCGACCGGCCAGCGCCGAGACGACGGTGCGGAACGCGGAGGCCGTGCGGCCGCCGCGTCCGATGACCTTGCCGAGGTCGTCGGGGTGCACGCGCACCTCAAGGACCGATCCACGGCGGAGCTGCTTGTCGCGAACCGAGACGTCGTCGGGATTGTCGACGACGCCGCGGACCAGGTGCTCGAGGACGTCAGCCAGCATGCGGCTCAGGCCTCTTTGGTCTCAGTGGCCTCGGCTGCGTCGGCAGCAACCTCAGGGGTCTCCGACGCGGGGACCTCGGCGGCCTCCTCAGCCTTCTCCTCGGCCTTCTTCTCGACCTTGGGCTCGTCGGCCTTCTCCTCAGCCTTGGGCTCGTCGGCCTTCTCGGACTTCTTCTTGGAGGTCACAGCGGCGCCCTTGGGCTCGCTCTGCGCCTCCTTGAGGGCCTCGTTGAAGATCTCGAGCTTGTCGCGCTTGGGCTCGGCGAACTTGAGGGTGCCTTCCTCGCCCGGGAGGCCCTTGAACTTCTGCCAGTCGCCGGTGAGCTTCAGGATCGCCTCGACGGCCGGGGACGGCTGCGCGCCGACACCGAGCCAGTACTGCGCCCGGTCGGAGATGACGTCGATGATCGACGGCTCCTCCTTGGGCTGATACTTGCCGATCTCCTCGATAACCTTGCCGTCGCGCTTCTTGCGCGAGTCAACAACGACGATGCGGTATTGCGGCACCCGGATCTTGCCCAGGCGCTTCAGACGAATCTTGACGGCCACGTTTGTGGTGTCTCCTCGGAAGTTGTGGTGGGTGAGAGACCCTGAACCGGGTGGGGACCAGGTCGGGCAACTCGGTGGCACCTGACGCAGCCGGTGAGAGGGGCCTTCTGCGCAGGACTCAGCGGCAGATTCTGCCAGAAGGCAGGGCCCGGCGACCAATCCGGCCGAGCTTCTCCGCCACAGGGAGCCACCCGAAGGACCCGACAGGCATCCCGAAGACGTCACACGCCTCACAGTCGGGCGGGCCGCTGTCTCAGGCGGCGATCGCCTTCTCGATGTCGCCGGCAATCTTCTCCGGCTTCGTGGTCGGGGCATAGCGCTCGATGACCCTGCCGTCGCGGCCGACCAGGAACTTGGTGAAGTTCCACTTGATCCTGCTCCCCAGGACGCCACCCTTCTCCGAGCGCAACCACTGGTAGAGCGGATGGGCGTTCGACCCGTTGACTTCCACCTTCTCGAACATCGGGAACGAGACGCCGTAGTTCTGCTGGCAGAACGCGCCGATCTCCTCGGCGTCACCGGGATCCTGGTTCGCGAACTGGTTGCAGGGGAATCCCAGCACGGCGAGGCCGCTGTCGGCGTACTCCTCGTGGAGCCGCTCGAGCCCCTCGAACTGTGGGGTGAAGCCACACTTCGAGGCCGTGTTGACCACGAGGACCACCTGGCCCTGCCAGGCGTCCAGCCGCTGGTCCTCCCCGGCCAGAGTCGTGGCGGTGAAGTCGTGCAGAGTGGGCATGAGTGACCTTCCGGTGGGTTTCATCTGGAGACGTCACGGCAATGATGTCCCCATGAGCCAACCATTGCCCGGCTATCCCGCACCGCCCCGACGCCGCAAGGGCGTCAAAGGGGTCGCGATCACCGGCGCCATCTGCGTGGCGCTCGCGGTCGTCGCCATGATCGGGACCATGGTGTTCCTGGTCATGGGGCTCTTCTCCACCGATGCCGAAGTGCCGGTGGACGGGCAGCCGCACAACGTCTCCCTGGACGGGGACGCAGAGCGGATGATCTTCGTCGAGGACGGGAGCGACGCCAGGTGCACCGTGCGCGACGCCGACGGAGACGAGATCCCCCTCGACGGCGTGGGTGGTGAGGTGACCCGCAGTGTCAACGGCGAAGACCGCGAGGGAGTGAGCACCTTCGAACCGGACGGCGGTTCCGTAGAGGTCACCTGCACCGGGTCTGCGGGACAGCTCGACGCCCAGGTTGGTGAGTCGCCGTTCACCGGTACACGGATCACGATGATCGCTGTCGGATTCGGCGTCTCCGCGATCCTCGGCGTCACCGGCGTGGTGCTCTTGGTCGTGGCGCTGGTGCGGAAGGTCAGCCGGCCGGCCTGATCAGCCCCGGCCCGAGACGACTTTGCCACGTAGGACGACCAGGCTCGGCTCGTCGAGGACGGACAGGTCCTCCAGCGGGTTGCGCGGATAGACCACGAAGTCGGCCGGCGCGCCCTCGTCCAGGCCGGCATTCCAACCGAGCCACTCACGGGCGCGCCAAGACGCGGCTCCGAGCGCGTACTCCGGCGGCATGCCGTAGTCCACGAGCTCCTGCACCTCCCCCGCGATGCCACCGTGTGCGAGGACGCCCCCGGCGTCCGTCCCGGCATAGATCGCCACGCCAGCTTCATAGGCGGACATGATCACCTCGTGCCGGGACTCGTGCAGCCGGCGCATGTGCCCGGCGTACTCCGGGAACCGGGCCTCCCCCGCGTCGGCATAGCCCGGGAAGTTGTTCAACTGCACCACCGTCGGCACCAGCGCCACGCCCCTGCTGACCATGGAGTCGATCATCTCGGTGGACAAACCGGTCCCGTGCTCGATGCAGTCGATCCCCGACTCGATCAGAGTCGGCAGGACAGTTTCGCCGAAGCAGTGTGCGGTCACCCTCGCGCCGAGGGCATGGGCAGTCTCGATGGCTGCCTGGAAGGCATCAGGCGGGAAGGACGGAGCAAGGTCCCCCTCCTCGCGGGAGATCCAGTCGCCCACCAGCTTCACCCATCCGTCCCCGCGCTGCGCCTCGTGGGCGACGTAGTCGGTGAGATCATCGGGCTCCACCTCGTGGGCATAGTTGCGGATGTAGCGCTTGGTGCGGGCGATGTGCCTCCCGGCCCGGATCAGCCGGGGCAGGTCTTCCCTTTCGTGGACCCAGGCCGTGTCGGCGGCCGATCCACAGTCACGCAGCAGCAGCGCACCGGCATCCCGGTCAGTGATCGCCTGCTGCTCCGTGGTTTCCTCGTCCACGGCGCCGTGCTGGTCCAGGCCGACGTGGCAGTGGGCGTCGACGAGGCCCGGCACGATCCAGCCCTCCCCAGCGGACTCGGAACCGGCCTGCTTCTCATAGGTGACCAAGCCATCGACGACGAACAGCTCACGCGTTTCGCCATCGGGAAGGACCGGACCGGAGAACCTCAACGCAGTCATGCCCCCGACGTTAGGTCCTACTTCAGAGTTGGTCGAGGAGCCACGACGGGCCGAGTGCAATTGCTCCGAGGCCCTGCACCCGCGACTGGAGGAAGCGGTCCGCGGTCACGACCATGACCCGGGCCCCTTCGGGCGCATTGCGGACCTGTTCGACGATGGTGGCATCGCCGTCGCGCGGCGCATGGACGGTGCGGACATGCCCATCCTGCCCGGCGCGCACGCCGCCCTTGGCACCGCCCTCGAGCACGAGGACCACCACGTCCTGGGGCAGGTCAGCGACCATCAAGCCGTCGTGGAGCCGGCGCGCTGCACCGGCCCGGTCCTTCCACCAGCCGTCGGGCCGCGATCCGACGACGTTTGCGGCGTCGACCACCAAGATGCTGTCCGGAGTCCTAGCCACGGCGGAACTCTGCGAGGTGACGGACCGGGCCGTCCTGGCTGGACGGCTCGTCGTGGATCCGGCGTGCGTCGGCGTCGGGATCGGCTCCTGGGGCAGGTGTCATCGGAGGGGCATCGCAGGGAGTCCTCACTTGAGGAACTTGGAGAAGTCCTTGGGCAGATAGAGGTTCGCCGCAGCGGTCTCGTAATCGACCTCGTCCGGGGTGCCGAACGGGTTTCCGCCACCCGTGGCGGGCTTCTCCGCGTCGGCCTGTCGCTGCTGCGCAGCCTTCGCAGGGTTGCCGGAGACGCGCTTCTTCTTGCCCTTCTGCTGCTTGCCCTTGCGCTTGTTGGCGCCGGCACCGGGGGCGCCCGCGCCCGGCATACCGGGCATCCCGGGCATCCCGCCGCCCTTGGCCATCTGCTGCATCATCTTCTTCGCCTCGAAGAAGCGGTCGACCAGCGTGTTGACATCGGAGACCTGGGTGCCTGACCCCTTGGAGATGCGCAGCCGACGTGAGCCGTCGATCGACTTGGGGTTGTCCCGCTCGCCTGGCGTCATCGAGTTGATGATCGCCTCGATGCGGTCGATCTCCTTCTCGTCGAAGTTGTCGAGCTGCTCGCGGAACTGACCCATCCCGGGCAGCATCCCCATGATCTTGGACAACGACCCCATCTTGCGGATCTGCTGCATCTGCGCCATGAAATCGGTGAGGGTGAACTCGCCGCCCTTGCCGCTGAGCTTCTCGGCAGCCTTGAGAGCCTCCTCCTGGTCGAATGTCTTCTCGGCCTGCTCGATCAGGGTGAGCATGTCGCCCATGTCGAGGATGCGCGAGGCCATCCGGTCGGGGTGGAAGAGGTCGAAGTCGGTGGGCTTCTCGCCGTTGGAGGCGAACATGACCGGCTTGCCGGTGATCGAGGCGATCGAGAGCGCGGCACCACCACGGGCGTCACCGTCGAGCTTGGTGAGGACGACGCCGTCGTACCCGACGCCCTCCTGGAAGGCGAGCGCGGTGTTGACCGCGTCCTGGCCGATCATCGCGTCGACGACGAAGAGAACCTCGTCGGGCTGGGTCACCTCGCGGATGTCGGAGGCCTGCTGCATCAGCTCCTCGTCGACGCCGAGGCGACCGGCGGTGTCGATGATGACCACGTCGTGGAGTTTGCGCTTGGCCTCCTCGATCGACTCGCGGGCCACCGAGACCGGGTCGCCACCGTGCTCGATTCCTTGGGCGTTGCCTGGCTCTGGCGCGAAGACGGGCACACCGACACGCTCGCCGTTGATCTGGAGCTGGTTGACGGCATTGGGGCG
>JAKDNC010000560.1 GCA_030452025.1 Nocardioides sp.
CTCGTGGGCGAGGGAGCGCAGGAAGCCCTCGACGCCGCCGCGGGCCGCGGCCCGCCACGGGGGAGGCCAAAGACCGAGCTGGAGGAGTCGTCCACCTGGTCGCCGGCGGGACCCTGTGACTGGACAGGTGGGGAAGTGAAGCGACCGTCTAGGTGGGCGGTGCGGCTGGAGCTGAATGCTTGTCGGAGCTTCCAACACCACGAGCCAACCCAACGCCGCTCCACTAAAGGAGGGGCGAGATTGCATCGCTTCTACAGCCGCACGGCCGCCCTAGACGGTCGCTTCTGGTTCAACGGTAGGGCACCTGGTGAAGACGGCGCTACCTGCGGCCTTCAATCCTCGTCCTCTTGGGGATCGGCTGCGCGTCGGTTGGCGCCGCGGCGACGGTCAGGTGGGATCAGCTCGCCGAGCTCGGGATCGTTGATGTGCTTCATCCCGAGCCTGATCAGGGCCTCCTTGAAGCCGCTGATGTGGGGCGAGAAGCCGTGTTCGGTCATCCAGTCGGTGTTGGCGACCGTCCAATGCATCCGCGCCATCTCGATGCTCTGCATCAGCGACGGCGGCAGCATGCCCCAGTCTTTGACCCGCTTCTCCTTCGGATCCTGCGGGTAGGGGAAGTCGGGAAGTCGTGACATGCCGGGCGCAGGCTCAGCGGGAGCCGCTCCCCCGTTGGGGGCCGTCTCTTCGCTCATGGCCATGTGGCCTCTCTACGCAGACCGGATGTGACTGCCGAACCACCTCACCGTACGGGTTTCCACCCGGGCTGGGAAAGGGGACATGCCAACGAAAGGCGGAAATGTGGTGTTTCTGGGGTTCCCAGAAATACAGAAACACCAGAAACACTGTTCGTGTGGACAGTCGTCGCCGACGGGGCGTTGTGGGTCTCGCAAACAGAACTACCCCACGAGGTAGTCCTGTGGGGTAGTCGGGTGAGGGTGCGTATCGGGGTAGTTAGGTGCTGACCTGCGGCTTCTGTTGGCGGAGTGCTGCAGAGATGAGGGTTGATCGTTTGGCGTTCGCGGTGGAGGCCAACTGGTCGACCTGGGCGAGCGTCGCCGGAGTGAACCTGACCTTGAACAGTTCCTTCGTGGGTTCGCTGCGGTGGGCGTACTGAAAGAGGTCGTCCGGCCCGGATGCGACCGTCCTGGCCGGTGCCGCGACGGCTTCCAGGAGCGGGGTCCAGCCGGCGGAGTGCTTGGCGGCCTGGTTGAGGGCGTCGAGGATGATCGCGGTCTGCGGAACTCGCTGGGCACGCGCCTGCTCCCGCACCCAGGCCGCCAACTCGGGGTCGATCGAGATCGTGGTCTGCACCGTCGCCTGGGTGCCCAGGACTGGAACCTGGTCCCTCCCCTCCCCCACCGTGGTGCGCGCGCTTGTCTTCGCCGCCGGGTTGGAGGGGGCAGTCTTCGAGCGGGCTGGACGTTTGCGGTCCTTCGCTGGCTTGGTCGCCGGTTCCCCGCCGGCTTCCGGGCCCTCGGACAGGGGCTCCTCGGCCGCCGGCTCTGGAGTGGTCGGCTCTGGAGTGGTCGGCTCTGGCACGGCGCGGATGGGGCGTTCGTCGCGGGGAGGCGGGGTCGGGACTGACGTCGATGTCCGTGGCGGCGGTGGCGGGACCAGGCTGCTGGCCTCAGCGGGCTGGCTGAGTCGTGTCGTCATGTTCGCCATGGGCGGCTTGCGGCGGGTCACGAGGCGGCATCCTCAGTGGCGTCTTCCCTGGCGATGATGCGACGGATGATCTCGGAAGTCAGCTGCTCGTAGTCGTCGGCGACACCGGTCGCAGACTTGGGTGCGTACTCGACATCCTCCTCGGGTGCGACGCCCTGTGCCGACTCTTCCGTGTTGGCGCCTTCTGCGCCTGCCAGCGTGTGCTTGGCGAGGATCGAGTGCCAGGCGGGGGCGTTGGCTGCGTCGGTGGCCAGCTCGTAGGCCACTTGGCCGCGCTCGCGGGCCAAGGTGGCGATCTTCTTGGCACTGCGCACGCGGGTCTTGAACGTTTCGGCCTCCTCCCCCAGCATCTCGGTGACGTCATCGTCTGCCCGCTTGCGGATCTGGTGGGCGTTGGCGGGGATGTCGAACAGGACTGAGCCGAGGACGCGTACGTCGGGGCTGGTGGTTCGCGCTTGGGCGACCTTGCCGGCGAGCTCGGACAGCCCATCAATGCTGTTCCAGTCGGGTTGGGTGGGGATCACTACCCAGTGGGCCGCCCCGAGGGCGGTCTGCATGACGGATTCGACGCCCGGGTTGGTGTCCATGATGACCAGGTCGTAGTTGTTGAGGGCGTCGGTGAGCAGTGGCCGCAGCATTCCGGCCGGCGGCACGCCCTTCATCACCTGGGACATGAGCCACAGGTCGAGCTCGGTGAGCTTCTGCCCGCCCGGGATGACGTCCAGGTTGGGGCGTACGTCGGCGAGGATCGGCCGCAGCTGGTCACCGTTGGTGATCATGTCGAGCAGGGCCTGGCCGTGGTCGGTGCTGTCGTCGTGGCGGTAGCCGAGGTCCCAGCCGGCGCTCCCCTGCTTGTCGAGGTCGATGAGCAGGACGCGCCATCCGGCGCGGGCCGCTTCGGCAGCGACGTTGGTGGAGACGCTGGTCTTGCCGACCCCGCCTTTGTGGTTGGTGAAGACGACGGCTCGTCGTGGGGAAGTGGTCATGAAGGTGAGAGTGGCATCCCTGGGACTCCCCCACGTCGGCGACACGCCGGGACAGTCCCAGGGACAGGTGTGCGAGGTAGGGGGAAGGGGTTGCCGCGTGGGGCAGCCCTCAGGGGCTGGCACCGGCCAGGACGGTCGCATCCGGGCCGGACGACCTCTTTCAGTAC
>JAKDNC010000561.1 GCA_030452025.1 Nocardioides sp.
CGCGGCGCGCGCCGCCGACCACCTGGTCCACGAGGACGTGCCCGGCAACATCGCGGCCCGCCTCGACCAAGAGGTGGGCGACGCCGAGGCCGCCATCGGGGCCGCGCCGCACAAGCTCAGCCTCGACCTCGACATCGAGCGCAGCGCGTCCACACCGCTCGAAGGGCGTGGCACGGTGGCTCGCTGGGACACCGACAGTCACCGGCTCCAGGTGTGGACCTCCACCCAGACCTCCACCGGCGTCCGCGCGGCGGTGGCCTCGAAGCTCGGCCTGGACCTGGTCCAGGTCGACGTGATGACCCCCGACGTCGGTGGCGGGTTCGGCGTGAAGATCGTGCACCCGTGGCCCGAGGAACTGCTGGTCCCGCGATGTCGCTGGGGCGTCCGGTGAAGTTCACCGAGGACCGCCGCGAGCACTTCATCTCCGCGGCCCACGAGCGCGGCCAGATGCAGCACGTCGATGTCGGGTTCGACGACGACGGGCGCCTGCTTGGGCTCTCGGTGCAGTTCTGGCACGACAACGGTGCCTACACGCCATACGGCCTGATTGTCCCGATCATCACCTCCACGCAGCTGCTCGGCCCCTACAAGCCGCAGAACTACAAGGTGGTCTTCGAGAGTCTCTACACCAACACGGTGATCGTGACCCCCTACCGCGGCGCCGGACGCCCTCAGGGCGTCTATGCGATGGAGCGGACGATGGATGCCATCGCCCAGTATCTCGGCAAGGACCGCACCGAAGTGCGTGCAAACAACTTCATCCAGCCCGACGAGTTCCCCTACGAGCACGGCCTGCTCTTCCAGGACGGTCGTCCGTTGACCTATGACTCGGGGGACTTCCCGCAGTCACTGGAGAAGCTCAAGGCGCTGGTCGGCTGGGACGACTTCGAGCGGATCCGTGCGGAGGCCCGCGCCGAGGGGCGCAATGTCGGCATCGGCCTGGCCTGCTACGTCGAGGGCACCGGCGTCGGTCCCTACGAGGGCGCCCACGTCCACATCGAGACCAGCGGCAAGGTCAAGGTCGCGATCGGTCTCACCTCCCAGGGGCAGGGCCACCAGACCGCGTTCGCACAGATCGTCGCGGACGAGCTCGGCGTCCCCTTCGAGGACGTCGAGGTGGTCGCCGGTGACACCCGCCGGATGGCCTACTCGGTCGGCACCTTCGCCTCCCGCGCGGCAGTCATGAGTGGGTCCGCGGTGGCGCTGGCCTCCCGGAAGGCGCGAGAGAAGGCGCTGCGGATCGCAGCCGATGCGCTCGAGGCGAACGTCGAGGACCTCGAGATCGTCGACGGGACGGTGCGGGTCAAGGGCGCCCCGGCCAGCGAGATCTCGCTCGGCACGATCGCCGTGCTCTCGAACCCGTTGCGCTACGCCTTCGACGAGGCCTCCCAGGCGGCCACCCAGTTCACCGTCGGTGACACCGACCCCAGCAAGCCCCCGGTCGAGCCGGGGGAGGAACCGGGCCTGGAGGGCAAGGACTTCTACTCTCCCGAGCGGTCCACCTTCGCCAACGGCATGCACGCGGTCGTGGTGGAGACGGACCCGGAGACGGCTGAGATCAAGATCCTGCGCTACACCGTCGTCCACGACTGCGGGAACCTGATCAACCCGATGATCGTCGAGGGCCAGATCCACGGCGGCGTCGCGCAGGGTGTCGGGGGCGCGCTCTACGAGCGGATGGAGTACGACGACGCCGGTCAGCTCGTCAACGCATCGTTCATGGACTTCCTGATGCCCTACATCAGCGAGGTGCCCAACGAGATCGAGATCGACCACCTGGAGACGCCCTCGCCGCTGAACCCGCTCGGCATCAAGGGCGCTGGCGAGGCCGGTGTCATCCCTTCGGCAGCAGTCTTCGCCTCCGCGATCGAGGACGCTGAAGGCCTGGACCCGTCGGCGCTGGCGATCACGGCGATGCCGATCTCGCCCTCACAACTCTTCGCACTACGTCAGAAGTACGGAAAGGACCTCACATGAAGATCGCCGGAGAGGCGACCCTGGCGGCACCCGTCGAGAAGGTCTGGGACTCGCTCCTGGACCCCGCCGTGCTGGTCGCCACGATCCCGGGCTGCGAGAAGCTCGAGACCACTGGGGAGAACGCCTACGCGATGACCGTCACGGCAGGGGTGGCCGCCGTGCGCGGTACCTATGCAGGCACTTGTGCCCTGTCGGACCTGCAGTCCCACGAGTCGCTGGTGCTCTCCGCACAGGGCGCCGGTGCCCCCGGGACGATCGGTGCCGACGTGAAGGTCTCCTTCACCGACAACGGTGACGGCACCACCGGCCTGAACTACGACGCCGACGCCGTCGTCGGTGGCATGATCGGCGGGGTCGGCCAGCGGATGCTCACCTCGGTGAGCCGCCGGATGGCTGCGGAGTTCTTCGGCAACGTGGAGCGCGTGATCGCCGAGGGACTGCCCGGTGTCGCACTCGCTTCCCCGGAGGCCGTGGCCGCCGGCGCACCCGTGGCCGGAGAATCGGCTGCGGCTGCGGCTGCGGCTGCAGCTGCGGCTCCGCAGACGGTCTTCACCGCGCCCGGCAAGCCTTCCTCCGGCGGCGCAGGTTCCCCCGACGACTTCCTCAAGGGGATCGCCGTGGGCGCTGGACTGATGCTGGCCGGTGTGCTCGTCGGCTCCCTGCTGGGGCGGAGACGCTGACGTGATCGGCTGGTTCTCCACGGCGCGGGAGATGGCCGGGGCCGTGCGCAGCCGCAAGGTCTCAGCGCGGGAGTTGCTCGATCTGCACCTCGCGCGGATCCGGGAGGTGAACCCGCTGATCAACGCGGTGGTCTCACTCGACGAGGAGAAGGCGCGGGC
>JAKDNC010000562.1 GCA_030452025.1 Nocardioides sp.
CAACAAGCCGTCCCAGAAGGGCGTGCTGCACCACTTCACGCAGGTCGCTGCGGTCGCCAAGCTGCCGGTGATGCTCTACGACGTCCCCGGCCGCACGGGCACCACGATCGCCCTGGAGACCTACGCCGAGCTGATCAAGATCGACAACGTCGTCGCGATCAAGGATGCGGTCGGCAACTTCGCCCGTGGTGTGCGCCTGCGTGAGCTCGGGTTCGCCGTCTACTCCGGCGATGACATCAACAACCTGGCCTGGCTGGCCCACGGAGCCAGCGGGATGGTCTCCGTGGTCGGCCACGCCGCCGGCAACGAGCTGAAGGCGATGAGCGACGCGTTCTTCGTCGGTGACCACGCTGAGGCCCTCACCATCTTCACGCGGACGCTCCCCGCGATCGAGGCCATCATGGGCGTCGCGAACTACGGAGCCACCACCGCCAAGGCAGCCCTCGAGCTCCTCGGCGTCATCGACAACCGGTATGTCCGCAGCCCGCTCGTCCCGCTGGACGACGACGAAGTCACCGCGCTTCGCACAGGGCTCGAGACAGCCGGTCTCATCTGAAGGAGAACCTTTTGAGCCACCCGCACCCCGAACTGTCCACGCCACGCGAGCTGCCGAAGGGCGGACTGCGGATCATCCCGCTCGGCGGCCTCGGCGAGGTCGGCCGCAACATGACAGCCTTCGAGTACGACGGCCGGCTGCTGCTGGTCGACTGCGGTGTCCTGTTCCCCGAGGATCACCACCCGGGTGTGGACCTGATCCTCCCGGACTTCGACGCGATCCGCGATCGTCTCGACGCTGTCGAGGCCCTGGTGCTCACCCACGGACACGAGGACCACATCGGTGCGACGCCGTACCTCCTCCGGGAACGCCAGGACATCCCGCTGGTCGGCTCGGAGCTGACCCTGGCCCTGCTCGGCTCCAAGCTGCGCGAGCACAGGCTCAAGGAGACCGTCCACCACGTGGTGAGCGAGGGCGACACGATCAGTTTCGGGCCCTTCGACCTGGAGTTCGTGGCGGTCAACCACTCGATCCCGGACGCGCTGGCGGTCGCGATCCGCACCGGCGCCGGGATGGTTCTGCACACTGGTGACTTCAAGATGGACCAGCTGCCGCTGGACGGCCGGATCACCGACCTGAACGCGTTCGCCCGCCTCGGCGACCAAGGCGTGGACCTGTTCATGACCGATTCCACGAACTCCGAGGTCCCCGGGTTCACCACGACCGAGAAGAGCATCGGTCCGGTCCTCGACAGCGTCTTCCACAGCGCCCGCGACCAGCGGATCATCGTTGCCTGCTTCGCCTCCCACATCCACCGTGTCCAGCAGGTCCTCGACGCGGCGGTGGCCCACGGCCGCAAGGTGGCCTACGTCGGCCGGTCGATGGTGCGCAACATGGCGATCGCGAAGGAGCTCGGCTACCTCAACATTCCGTCGGGCCTCATCGTCGATGCCAAGGAGCTCGCCAACCTGGCGCCGCACAAGCAGGTGTTGATCTCGACCGGCTCGCAGGGCGAGCCGCTCTCTGCGCTGGCTCGGATCGCCCAGCGAAACCACAACTTCGTGCACATCGAGGAGGGCGACACGGTCGTGCTCGCCTCATCACTGATCCCGGGCAACGAGAACGCGGTCTACCGGGTGATCAACGGACTGTCCCGATGGGGCGCCAACGTGGTGCACAAGGGGAACGCGCTGGTCCACGTCAGCGGTCACGCCAGCGCCGGTGAGCTGCTCTACTGCTACAACATCGTCAAGCCGAAGAACGTCCTGCCGATCCACGGGGAGATCCGGCACATGCGCGCCAATGCCGACCTCGCTCGGGCCGCCGGCGTCGAGAACGTCGTGCTTGCTGAGGACGGTGTGGTGGTCGACCTGATCGACGGGAAGGCCGAGATCGCCGGAAAGGTCAGATGCGGCTACGTCTTCGTTGACGGCAGCTCCGTCGGTGGCGTGACCGAGTCCTCCCTCAAGGACCGTCGGATCCTTGGTGAGGAAGGGTTCATCTCGGTGATCGTGGTGGTCGACTCGCAGTCCGGCAAGGTGGTCAGCGGTCCCGAGGTGCACGCTCGCGGGTTCGCCGAGAGCGACTCCACCTTCGACGCGGTGAAGCCGGCCATCATCGAGGCTCTCGACAAGGCAATGGCCGACGGGGTCGATGACACCCACCAACTCCAGCAGTCGATCCGTCGCGTGATCGGCCGCTGGGTGAGCAACAAGCACCGGCGTCGCCCGATGATCGTCCCGGTGGTCATCGAGGCCTGAGCCTCAATTCTGGGCAACCACGAACACTGCGGGGGCGGGGAGCACCAGCTCCCCGCCATCGAGCAGCTCGGCTGAGAGATCGTCGTAGGCGGCCCGCATCCGCTTGCGCACCTCGGGCTCCTGCTGCAGGAGGGCCTTGCCGATTCCGCCGATCCCGGCCTCGAGCGCCGACCAGAACCGATCCGGGGCGATCCGCCAGACGACGTCGACCTCCTCGCCGACCAGGATGGTGAGGCCGGCGTCGGCGAAGAGCCCGGCCAACCCGTCGACGCTTCGCTCGAAGCCCAGACCGGGCGGCAGCAGGTCGGACTCCGGCGGCGTGGCCCCGGCACGCTCCAGGACCGACTGGAACAGCTCCCGCTGGGCGGTGGACCGGTTGGTCCATCCGGTGGCGAGTGCCCGGCCGCCCGATCGGATGACCCGGGCGAGCTCGCGGGCACCGTCGCGCGGGTCGCCGATGTGGTTGACGACGAAGTTGGCGATCACCACGTCGAAGCTGTCGTCCTTGAAGGGGAGGTGGGGCAGCGCGGCGTGCACCGTCGGGACCTCGGCGGGGA
>JAKDNC010000563.1 GCA_030452025.1 Nocardioides sp.
CTCCTCCACGACGGTGAGCGCGAACGGCATGTCGGCGTCCTCCCCCGTGTGCTCGACGGAGAAGTGCACGACGTCCCCAGTGAGGCACTCGTCGTTGCGGTCCTCCGGGCCGGCGCCCTCGAAGTCGATCTGGGTCCCGAACGTGGTGTTCGGCTCGCCCACGGATGTGGTGTCGGAGCCGCACGTCGAGTCCTCACCGACCGTGCTGTTGATGGTCAGTCTGTCGAGGTCCTGGTCGCTGGTGGCGACCACACCGACATGGACCACGCTGAAGTTGGTCGTACGCCGATAGCTGAAGTGGTGCGCGTCCTCACCGGCCTCGAGGGTGTCGCTCCAGACCCCCGCCTTCACCTCTGTCGGGGAGCTCGCAGTACCTCCCTCCACCGCGGAGCCACCCAGGTCCACGGGGTCGGACTGAGCTGCGAGGGCGGCAGGGAGGATGCCGAAGCTCGCCACGAGGACGGATGCGGCAGCAAGACGGATCGATTTCACGCAGCGCACCCTACCGAGTCAGAACTCATCGGCTGCCTTGCGGATCGGCCGCAGGAGCTCCGAGACCCGCACCAGGTCGTCCTCACCCAGTGCATCGAGGGCGAAGCCCGAGGCGACCAGGTCCGCGGTGGCCGCCTCGACGACCGCCCGACCGGAATCCGTGATCTCCGCGAGCACGGCCCGCCCGTCGTCGGGGTGCCGTCGGCGTACGACGTGTCCCGACGCCTCGAGCCTGGCCATGATCGAGGTGATCGAGGTCGGGTGCACCTGGAGCCGTTCGCCCATCTTGCCCAGCGGGAGGGACCCATGGGAGGAGAAGACCAACAGCACCAGTGCCTCGTACCGGGCGAAGCTCAGGCCGTGCGGTTTCAGGGTCGTGTCGAGCTGGTTCAGGACGAGCTGTTGCACGCGCATCAGGGAGGTGACAGCGTGCATGGCGGGCACACCCTCCCAGCGCAGGCCCCACTGGCGTGCGGCTTCGTCGATGGGGTCGAAGTCGAGAGGTCGCATCGGCTAGTTGACCTTCCGTCCGCGTAGCCCGGAGCGCTGGACCACGCGCTGGATCGCGAGGTCGCGCTGGTCGGGCTTGGCGATGAACCGGATGTCACGCAACCCCTGTTCCTGGGCTGCGGACTCGAAGACGAAGTGGCCGTAGCCGATCAGTCGTCCCTGGAGTGGCTTCTTCACGGTGATGTCGAGGATACGGCTCAGTGGCATCGTCGCGTGCTCCTGGGAGAGCACGCCGTGCACCCGGAAGACGCGCATGTTGGTGATGACGAAGCGGTCCCGGTGTGCGGCCAGTGCCTTCCACAGGGCGTGGCCGACCAGCACGAACGCGAGCAGGAAGGGGAACCAGGCCAGGTCGACATCGATGAACGGAAACGCGATCAACAACCCGAGCGCAGCGAGAATCTCGACCATGGGAAGCACGTAGACGATCCAGTGGTGCATCACCTCGTCCACGATGACTTCGCCCTCGTCACGCAGGAGATGCTTGCGGATGTCGGGGTCGCTGAGCGAACTCATCAGGCCCATGACCGGCCCGCCTCAGGTCAGTTCTTCGATGAAACGGATCGTCGCGTCGAAGAGTTGCGTGGTCATGCTCCACAGTTCGCCGCCGCCGCTCCCGGCCAGCTCGGCCAGCCCGCTCGGATCCTTGAACATGTAGAAGCCGAGGAACAGCACGAGAACGACAAGAATGCCCTTCTTGGCGCCCATGTCAGGCCTCCGTTCCTGTTTCCCCATGTTTCAGTCCAGTGCAAACGCGTCACATTCCTAGCAAATCCCGACCCAGTGGTGCGGGAGGCGCGCCCGAACGCACGTCCGGCGCCCCCGGGATTCAGCCAAGGTGGGCCTCCAGCAGCCTGTCGGCCGCGGAGTACGGGTCGGTGTGCCCGTCGGCCACCTCACCGGCGAGCCGGTCCAGCTGCGCGTGGGCGCTGAGCCCGCTCCACTTCCTGCGCAGCTCGGTCAGGGCGATGGCCTCGACCTCTTCCCGGGATCTGCGGGTACGCCGCCGGGCCAGCGCGCCGGTCGAGCGCAGCCATGCGTCGTGCTCCTCGAGGGTGGTGACCACCTCCGCGATGCCGTCGCCGTTCAAGGCGTTGGTCATCAGGATCGGTCGCGACCAGCTGTCGGCAGGACGGTCGGCGAGCGACAGCGCAGCGCGTAGCTCACGGCGTACGGTCGTCGCGCCGTCCCGGTCGGCCTTGTTGATCACATAGAGGTCGCCGATCTCGAGGATCCCGGCCTTGGCCGCCTGGATGCCGTCGCCCATCCCGGGCGCGAGGAGTACCACGGTCGTGTCGGCGAGCGCGGCGACCTCGATCTCGCTCTGCCCCACGCCGACCGTCTCGACCAGGATCACGTCGAAGCCGGCCGCGTCGAGGACCCGGATCGCCTGTGGGGTGCTCCACGAGAGGCCACCGAGGTGACCACGCGAGGCCATCGACCGGATGAAGACGTCCGGATCGAGGACGTGGTCCTGCATCCGGACCCGGTCGCCGAGCAGGGCACCCCCGGAGAACGGGGAGGACGGGTCCACGGCAAGTACACCGACCCGCTTGCCGGCCCTGCGCAGCTCTCCGACCAGCGCGTTGGTGGCGGTCGACTTGCCGACCCCCGGCGAGCCGGTGATGCCGACGACCCGGGCCCTGCCCGCGTGCGGGGCGAGCTCGGCCATCACCTCCCGCAGCAGCGGCGAGGCGTCCTCGACCAGCGAGACGAGCCGACCCACCGAGCGTGGGTCACCCCCACGGGCCCGCGAAACGAGGTCGGGGACCGACGCCTGGTGGCGTCGGCCCCCGATCGGGCTCTGGCT
>JAKDNC010000564.1 GCA_030452025.1 Nocardioides sp.
CTCAAGACCTCTTCGGAGACGGTCGGCGCGCTCACGCTGGCCGAGGTCGCCACCGAGCTCGAGCAGGCGGTGGCAGAGCTGGACTGGGCGAGCGCCGATGTCCTGGCCGCTGAGCTGCCGCACGTTGCAGAGGGCACGGAGCACGACCTGGCCGGCCATCTGGCCCAGCGCTGATCAGGCGGGGTTCTCCAGGCGGTAGCCGACCCCTCGGACCGTGCGGATCAACTTCCGGCTCGACCCGCCCAGCTTCTTGCGCAGGTTCCCCATGTGGACCTCGACCAGGTGCGTGTCACCGCCCCACTCGTTGCCCCAGACCAGGCGGAGCAGCGTCTCGCGGCTCCAGACCACCGAGGGCCGCCCCATGAGGACGGCGAGCAGGTCGAACTCGGTCCGGGTCAGCACCATCTCCCGGCCATCGAGGAATGCCTCCCGAGCGTCCACGTCGATCTTGATCGAACCGTGCTCCCGGAGTTCGTTGTCCGAGGCAGCCGGCGCCGACGTTGCCGCAACGGGGGCAACCGGTTCAGCGCCTCGTGGCGTGGCCCGTCGTGGCCGGCGCAGCATGGTGGTCGCGCGCACGCCGAGCTCGCGTGGGCTGAACGGCTTGGTGAGGTAGTCGTCCGCGCCGATCTCGAGGCCGATCAGCCGGTCGATCTCGTCCTCCCTGGCAGAGACCATGATGATGTAGGCGTCGCTGAATTCACGGATCCGGCGACAGACCTCGATCCCGTCGAGCTGGGGCAGTCCCAGGTCAAGGGTGATCAGATCGGGGTCCAGGGCACGGGCTTCCTCGACCCCGGCCTTCCCGTCGGCCACCGAGCTGACCTCGAAGCCCTTCGCCGACAGCGTGTACTCGATCAGTCCCCGGATGTCGGCGTCATCTTCGATCACCAGCGCACTGCGTTCCATCTGGCGATCATCGCATTTTCAGCCTTGCAGGAATCTTGAGGCTCGATTCGGCCCGCCTTGAACTCGCTCGACCAGAATGAGGGACATGAGCACACACGACACATCCCGACGGGCCGTCACGGTCCTCCTCGTCGTGGCCTGCCTGCTCACCGTCGCCGGGGTCGCCCAGGCCAGGTTCTCCGGCACTCGCTCCGGATCCGTCTCGGTCGGTACGGCGACCATGGTCGCGCCGTCCGGGGTGACCGGCCGGTTCAAGTGCCACGCCGGTCTCTTCAACGAACGGGTCACCTTCACCGTCGACGGCTTCGCCGACGCCGGGCCGGCCGGTGCGACCTACCGATACACGATCCTGAAGAACTCGAGCACGTCGCCGGTCGCCACCGAGACGAACGCATCCCGGTCACACACGATCGAGAGCCCGAACACCGGATCCGACGTCGGCGAGACCACGTGGACGCTGACCATCACCTCGGCCCTCAAGAGCTGGACCAGTCCGGTCTGGCGCAAGAGCATCACCTGCGCCTTCTGGGGAAACGGGTCCGGGTCCCTCTGAGGATCAGGTCAGGCCAGCTCAGGTCAGGCGGATCGGCAACCGCTTGATCCCTCGTTGGAACGAGGACCGCAGCAGCACGGGCTCGCCGGCTGGCTCGATCCACGTCGTACGCGCCAGCAGCTCGGTGAACATCGCGCGCATCTGGGTGCGTGCGAGATGGGCGCCCAGACACATGTGGACCCCATGGCCGAAAGCGAGATGGTCGTGTCGACGTCGCTCGACGTCGAAGTCGAGCGGGTCGCGGAAGACCCGTGGATCCCGGTTCGCCGCGAGGAAGCTGACCACCACCTTGTCGCCCCCTGCGACCGGCTGGTCGGCGATGGTGGTGTCGGCGACCGCGGTGCGGCGGAAGACCATCACCGGGGTCCACCAGCGCAGCATCTCGTCCACGGCGCCGCCGATCAGGTCGGGCTCGTCACGCAGGCGCCGTTGCACGTCGGGATGGGTGAGCAGGGCCTGCATCCCGCCGGGCAGACCGTTGCGCAACGTCTCGTTCCCGGCGACCGCGAAGAGCCAGAACATGTTCTCGAACTCCTCGACGCTGATCGCGTCGTCCTGGGCGAGCAGCGTCGACATCACATCGTCTCCCGGCTCGGCCTTCTTCGCCTCCCCGAGCAGGTGCGCATAGGTGTAGAGGTCGCGCATTCCCTCGCGGCTGCGGGGGTCGGGCATCCGGCCGTCCGCGTCGGGCCCGGGCCTGTGTGCCAGGGCCTCCCTCGCCATCGGGGTGCCGGCACCGGCCTCGAAGGCGGCGCTGGTGGCGTAGTCAGGGTCCTGGAAGCCGATCACCCGGTTGGACCAGTCGAAGAGCAGCATCCGGTCCTGCGGGGGTACGCCGAGGACATCGGCCAACGAGAGCAGTGGCAGGTCCGAGGCGACCTCCTTGGCGAAGTCGAGCACCTGCACGCCCCCGGTGAGTGTCCGGTCGAGGATCGAGCGGACGTGGCCGGTGACCTGTTCCTCGAGTCGGGCCACTGCCCGCATCGTGAAGGACCGCTGCAGCGGTTTGCGCAGCCGGGTGTGCTCCGGCGGGTCCATGTTGAGCATCATCCGGCGGACGTAGGCCAGGTCCTCCGGGGTGCCCGGGTCACGGACCTGGGTGGCGCCGGCGTACGACGAGAAGGTCGAGGTGTCCCGCAGCACGGCGCGCACGTCGGCGTGACGCAGCACCAGCCAGTAGCCGGGCCCTCCGGGGAACCCCGGTGCTGGTGGCTCGTCGACCCAGACCACCCCGGAGCCGTGTTCGCGCAGTTGGTCGAGGAGCTCGAGTGGGGCGCCGTGCGTGTAGGTCCCGGCATCGTGGATGACGTCGGTGCCGGTGGCTGCGGTGTGGCCGTTCACTTGTGGGCG
>JAKDNC010000565.1 GCA_030452025.1 Nocardioides sp.
TCCAGGAGTCGTCGATGGGGGTCTCCGGCACCTCGACGAGCGCGACGTTCAGCTCGGGCCGCTTGGACTCGGGTTGGTCGAGCTCCTCCCAGACCGCGGCAACCATGGGTTAGAGAAAGACAACGCCGAGCTGGCGGACGAACATCTGAGTGATCTGTGCCTCCTCCGACCTGCTCCGGCTGGCACTGCCGGACTCGTGCAGCGTCCGGAGCTCGGAGCGGCAGAGGTCGACGAGCCGGGTGAGGAGCGCGCTCGATTCCCCGGGCCGATCGAGCAGGGCCCGGCGCAGGTAGCCGGTGACCTCGGGGCGCTGGGAGAACATCGTGTGGACGCGGGCGTCGCGCGCGTCGACGTCTCCCGGTCCGGCACGCAGTGCCGTGACGAAGTGGGTGACGACCTGCTCCTCGACGGCGGCCCGAAGCCCGTCCTTCGAGCCGAAGTGGTGCTGGACCAGGCCGACTGTGCAGCCGGCGGCAGTGGCGACGGCACGGAGGGAGACCCGATCCTCACCCTGCCGGCCGAAGAGGTCCAGGGCGGCATGGCGGATGCGGGCCTTGGCGGTGAGATCCGGATCGTGCTGGACTGGCGGGGTGTCCACCGGTGGGCCTCCTCGGGCTACAAGATCGGCGCCACGCTACCCGCAAGACTATTCACTTGTCACGCAAAAAATACAATTGTATTGCTTTCGGGTGACGATGGACTTCGGAGTGAGCTTCCCGGCGACGCGCCGGGGTGGGCTCACCGGGCGCCTGTAGGTTCCAAGTGTTCTTGCGAAGTCAACGATCCGGAGCCCGACATGCGAGCGATCCTGCCGACAGTTGTCCGCCCTCTGCGCACCGTGATCCTCGTCCTGCTCGCCGTCGCAATGGGTCTCTTGGTCGGCTGCGGAGCAGGTGAGGATGACGGGAACGGCGCCGGGAAGGACACGCCGACCAGTGGTGCGGAGTATCCCGACGTCGTCAAGGCTGAACTCACCGACGAGGGCTCGGGCAGTTACACCCTCGAGGTGACAATCAGCTCCGAGTACGACACCCCGGAGCGGTACGCCGACGGGTGGCGCGTGCTCGCCCCCGACGGTGAGGAGCTGGGGACGATGACCCTGGGCCACGACCACGCGAGCGAACAGCCCTTCACGCGGAGCCAGTCGGGGCTGGAAATCCCCGAGGAAGTGGACACGGTGACCGTGGAGGGCCGCGACCTTGCGAACGGCTATGGTGGTGCGACCCGGGACGTGGAGGTGCCCCGAAGCTGAACCCCCGGAGCTGAACCCCCGAAGCTGAACCCCCGAAGCTGAAGCTAGTGGGCGGTCGCTCGGCGCCCCATCAGGTAGAACTCGGGGTTGGGCTGCAACGCGGTCAGGTGGGCCATCCGGTTCGACAGACCGAACAGCGCGGTGATGGCCCCGATGTCCCAGATCTCGTCGTCACTCAGCCCCGCCGCACGGGCCAGGTCGAGGTCGGCTTCGGTGAGAGCTGCCGACTCCAGCGAGATCTGCAGAGCCAGGTCGACGATGGCACGCTCGCGCTCGTCGAGCTCGACGGAATAGGGGTTGGTGGCCACCCGGTCGGCGATCTCGGGGTCCTTCTTCCGGATCCGCAGGATGGCGCCGTGTGCGACGACGCAGTAGGTGCAGTGGTTGGCACCTGACGTGGCGACCACGATCAGCTCGCGCTCGGCCTTGCTCAGGCCATCGTCGCTCTCCATCAACGCGTCGTGGAAGTCCAGGAAGGCGCGCAGTTCCTTGGGACGACGCCCCAGTGCCCGGAAGACGTTCGGCACGAAGCCGGACTTCTCGGCGATCGGCTCGATCCGCGCCCGGAGGTCGTCTGGGAAGTCCTCGAGCTCGACATGTCCGAACCTGCTCACGGTGTGATTGCTCATGCCCACGAGTCTTGCACGGGAGTGGGGCGCCTCAGGGCCGGATGCCGACTGTCGAGGAAGCGACCAGGGCGAGGGGAGGGGCAGCGCGAGCAGGCGGCGGTCACATGCATCATGACGCGGGAGCGCGGCAGGACCAGCGCCTCGCAGAGCCGGACTCGGTGATATCCGATGGCGCCTGTGGGCCGGTTCGCGGAAGATGGCTGGGTGAGCGCACCCAAGGAACTCCTGACGGCGTACGACGAGCAGTTGCGCACCGATGCCGAGACGCCGGGCGCCGCCTCGGTCACCCGGCACGGCCCCCTGCGACTGGCGACGTTCGCTTCAGGGCGCGGGTTCGTGACCTACCAGAGCCTCGGTGGTGAGGGCGCAGTCGGAATCCACCGTCTCGTGGTGGATGCGCTCACGCACTTCCGGTCAGATCCAGAGGTCACCCGCGTGGAGTGGAAGACCCGTGGCCACGACCGGGCCCCCGGCCTTCACGACGCTCTGCTCGTCGAGGGCTTCGTCGCCGACGAGCCGGAATCGATCATGATCGGCGAGGCGCGCCTGCTTGCGAGCGACGTCGAGCTTCCCGATGGCGTGATCCTGCGCCGGGTCACCAGCGAATCGGACGTCCGAGCCATGTGCGCGATGGCCGACGAGGTGTTCGGTGACCCGGTTTCCGAAGCGATGGCCGACGAGGTGCTGGCCCGGCTCGCTGCCGACGACGGCATGGAGCTCTGGGTGGCCGAGGCGGATGGCTGCATCGTCAGTGCCGGCCGGCTCGAACCGGTCGCGGGCACTGAGTTCGTGGGCATCTGGGGCGGTGCCACCCGTCCTGAGTGGCGTGGCCGGGGCATCTACCGTGCGCTCACCTCGGCTCGTGCCCGCTCGGCGCTGCGCCGGGGAAAGCGACTGGTCCACAGTGACTCGACGGAATTCTCCCGCC
>JAKDNC010000566.1 GCA_030452025.1 Nocardioides sp.
CTGGGGACGGTGCCGGATCCGTCCCGGGCCGGTGCCGAGAGCATCGGGACGACGTCGCGGGCGCGGGTCGTGGGGACCATCCGAAGTTCCCGCCGATGGTACCCACTCGACCCCGGCAGGGCCACGAGCGGCCCCGTCGAGGGTACGAGGTCACACGTGGAGAGCGGTCGCCGGAGAACTCGGCCGGTCCCGTCCGCCTCGCGGCGCCCCACGTTCGCCCCGCAGTGCGCCACGTCGGACCCGCGGCGGCGCCGAGTCCGTCCCGCAGGGCCCCGGTGTCAGCTCCCCAGCGCTGCCCACCCGTTCCATCTCGGCGCCGGAGTCGCTGTGCCCATGCTCGTCGGCGGATCACGCGGAGGTCACGATTTTCCGGTTGGCGGTGCCGGACGACGGCCTGACCACTACTGAGGTGAACTGCCGATGACACGTCGGGATCGGGTTGGCGAAAACCGGGGCGGACACGGCGCCGATGGGGTGTGATGGAGCAACTCGTGTCGAGTCATCCCCTTCCCTGCCCCCAGCCCAGGAGCTTTCATGTTGGACAACCCCGCTCGCCGCATCGGGCGTGGCGTGACCGTCGGCCTCGGCGCTGCCGCGGTCGCCTTCGCGTCGGCCGTGATGCCGATCGGTGCTGCCGCCGCTGCCGAGCCCGGCGACCAGGTCAGCCTGATGACCTTCAACGACTTCCACGGCGCCCTCGGCGGTGCCGCAGGCATGGTCTGCGCCGTCGAGACGGTGCGCTCCGAGGCCGACACCTCGTTCCTGTTCTCCGCCGGGGACAACGTCGGCGGCTCCCGCCTAGCCGCCCCCCTGCAGAACGATGAGCCCACCATCGACGTGATGAACGCGATGGAGGTCGATGCCGCCGCGATCGGCAACCACGAGTACGACCAGGGCGTCGACGACCTCCTGGACCGCATCGAGGGTCGCACCGAATTCCCGGACCTCGCCGCGAACGTCTACGACGAGGGCACCGGCGAGCTGGTCCACGACGCGTACGCGATCGTCGAACGCGACGGGGTGAAGGTCGCCGTGGTCGGCGCGGTCACCACCAAGACCGTCGGCAAGGTCAGTCCGGCCGCGATCGAGGGCCTCGAGTTCGGCGACCCGGTCGACGGCGTCAACGACGCGATCGAGGAGCTCGACGCCTCCGGCGAGGAGTACGACGTGCTCGTGGCCACCTACCACGAGGGTGCGAGCGTGAGCGCCGAGCCGGGCCTCGCCCCGCAGAACACCGACCCGATCTTCGACAAGATCGTCACCGGGACCTCCCCCGAGGTCGACGCGATCTTCAACGGCGACTCCCACCGCACCTACAACTTCAACGCCCCGGTCCCCGGCCAGGACGGCGAGGTGCGCCCGATCGTGCAGACCGGCGCCAGCGCCGAGAACCTCGGTGTGGTCACCCTCGAGCTCGGCGAGGACGGCGACTGGGACGTGCTCGGCGAGCCCGAGAACCGCGCGACCGCCCTGCCCGAGGACACGGACTGCGCCGTCGACACCGAGGTGACCCAGGAGGTCACGCAGATCGCGCAGACCGCGATCGACGAGGCCGCCGTCATCGGCACCGAGCCCGTCGGCTCCGTGGCCGGGGACGTCACCACCTCGTGGGCCGATTCCAAGGCCTCCTACGCCGACGGCATCCGCACCGCGAACACCGAGGTCGGGAACCAGGCGACCACCAAGGGTGACAACCGCACGCGCCACTCCGCCGCGGGTGACATGCTCGCGGACTCCATGAAGTGGTACCTCGAGGACGCCGGCCTGGACGGCGAGCACGAGGTCATCGGCTTCATGAACCCCGGCGGCATCCGCGCCGAGCTCTGGTACGACCAGTCGGTCGCCGACGAGGGCGACGGCGTGGTCACCTACGCCGAGGCCAACTCCATGGTCCCCTTCGGCAACACCCTGAACTCCGGTGAGGTCACCGGCGAGCAGTTCGCGCAGATGCTCGAGGAGCAGTGGCAGCGCTCCGCCGACGGCGGCTCGGTCGACGCGGGCGACGAGTCCTTCCTCGCCTTCGCCGTCTCGCACAACGTCGAATACGTTGTCGACTCCACCCGCGAGCTCGATGAGCGCATCGTCGAGATCCGGATCGGCGGCGAGCCGATCGACCCCGACGCCACGTACACGATCGTCGCCGCGAGCTTCCTCTTCGAGGGCGGCGACAACATGTGGGCCCTGTCCGAGGCGGAGAACGTGCGCGACTCCGGTGTGCTGGACCGTGACGCGTTCATCCAGTATCTCGAGGCCACCCCGGACCTGGCCCCGGACTTCTCGCAGCGGCAGCTCGAGATGCAGATCCTCGACGGCGGCGAGTACGACTCCGAGGCCGATATCGACCGTGACCCGGTGCTGCGCATCGGCAGCGTCGAATCCCAGAGCCTCGGCGCCCCCGAGATCGAGACCGTGGTCGTCGACGCCGGCGAGTACGGCACCTTCGAGGCGCCCTACGCCTACGTCGAGGACGCGGGTCGACTCTTCGCCGACATCACCCTCACCGACTGGCTGTGCGTCCCCGAGGGCACCGTGGTGCCGCTGACGATCACCGCGATCCCCGAGACCGGGACCGAGATCGTCACCGAGATCGGAACCTTCACCTGGACCTCGGGCGGCGCCCCGGACGAGTGCGCCACCGATGACGATGACGCCACCACCCCGCCCCCGGGCGATGGTGATGACGACGCGACGACCCCGCCTGCGGGCGACGGCGATGACGACGCCACCACCCCGCCCGCGGGTGAGGGTGACGACCAGGCGGGCGACGACCAGGCCGGTGACGACCAGAGTGATGACG
>JAKDNC010000567.1 GCA_030452025.1 Nocardioides sp.
TCGCGGAGCTCGACGCAGCAGGCCTCGGCGTGGGAGTGACGCAGGACGTTGGTCGCGCCCTCGCGGACCACCCAAGCCAAGACCTGGTCCGCCGACGGTGGCAACGCGCCGTCATAGTCGGGCATCTCGATGCGGATGCCGGCCGAGCCGAGCGCCAGCCGGGCTCCCTCGAGCTCCCCGGCGAGGGACAACGTCCCCGTCGCGTCGACGGCTCGGCGTACGTCGAGAAGCGCGTCGCGGCCGACCTCTTCGATGTCCCCGGCGTGGGCCCGTGCCGCCTCCGGATCGTGGTCGATGAGACGGCGGACCGCCTGGGCCTTGACCACCATCACCGACAGCGTGTGTCCGAGCAGGTCGTGGAGGTCGCGGGAGAAGCGTTCCCGCTCCTCGGCGACCGCGCGTCGGGCCAGCTCCTCACGGGTCTCACGGAGGTCGGCAATGGTCTCGTTGAGGCGCAGGAAGACGGCCGTCGCGAACCCGGCGAGCAGGGTGGTGAGACCGTTGCTCAGCACCCATGCCGCGCTGAGGTCGTGGGAGATCGCGGCGAGGGCCGCACCGACGGCCGCCGCCGGGAGCGCGACGGCGAGCACCCGGCCTCGCAGGACCAGCGCCACGGTGAGCGCGAGCAGGGTCCAGATCGGCAACCAGTTGTCGTTCACGGTGGAGCCCACAATCACGGCTCCGGCGAGGACGCCGAGCGCGACTCGGGACACGACTCGGGGCCCGACTCGGGGCACGACTCGGGGCGCAACGTGGGGGGCGGCCCGACCTGAGCCGATCCCGTCGGTGAGTACGGCGACCACGGCAGCCACCGCCATCGTCACGATGAGCGCGCCCTGCAGGAGGGCTGCGCCTGGCTCGACATTGAGGATCGGGCTGGCCAAGACGACCGGCACCAACACGAGCACCGGGCTGAAGCGCCGCACCGCGCACCCGAAGGCCTTCATCACCATGTCAGGCTACCGCCGCACACGGGCGCCGAGGGTCAGCGCGACCCCGACCACCACGTGGAGGCTGACCAGGCCGATGCCAGCCGACGTGGTCGTGGCCCCGAGCGGGCCCGCGAGCGAGAAGAGCAGGACACCGGCAGCCACCCAGGTCCAGATCCGGAGACCGTTGCGGCTCCGTGTCTCGAGGAGGCGGAGCAGTCCCAGGCCCAGCAAAGAGATGAACGCGGCGCTGACCACGACGGCAGCAGCGCCGATGGTCTGGTTGCCACCACCGGACTGCGCCGCGAGTTCCACTCCCCCGGCCTGGGTCCACAGCAACCAGGTCACCAGTGCCGCGGCCGTCGCGGCAGCGGCGACCGCCAGGTCACCGGTCAGGGAGCGGGTCCGTGCGGGTGTGTCGATCGACGCGTCTGCAAGGTCTGCCATGTCTGCCTCTCCGTCGCTCCACGTTGGGCGACGACTCCACGCTAGGAAGTGCACAGCGGTGCGGGCAGAGCCGAATGTGGTCGATCCGGGAGGACAAATGTCCTGCACCCACAGATGTCCGTCCCCTCAGCCTCAGCCTCGAGCCTCAGCCGCGCGCCTCAGCCGCGCGCTGCCAGCCGTTCCCGCTGCGGAACCACGGTGTAGCGCGGGTCCTTCGCCGATTCCTGCCCCGCCTCGAACACTCCGAAGCGGGTGCACACCGATCCCGCCACGAGCGCCGCACCGGAGAGCACCGACAGCGTCCTGCTCCGGCCCGAGAGGAGGGCGCCGACCGCACCGCCGAGGGTCAGGACACGCGCCGCAGACATCAGTCTCCCGGCCTTGCCCTGACGCAATGGCTCGGCGGTGATGCCCATGCTCCGCTCCATCACCGGCTCGGCGACGAGCTCGAGGGCGGCGCCGCCAATGGCCAGGCGCCTGGCCGGCCCGCTCTCCACGAGGGGTGCTACCGCGATCGCCCAGCCGCCGGACGCGGCAGCGGCCGATCCGGCGAAGAGGAACGGCAGCTCGCGGTAGGCAGAGTGCCACGACGGGGTCGCGGTGTCGGAGAGCAGGACGGCGGTGTAGGTGCCCAGCGCGGGGGCCAACGCCGCCGCGGCCAGGCCACCGGGGCGCGCGAGCGGCGAGATCCAGCGCAGCGGGCGGCGTACCTGGTCGGGCAGCATGTCGACCACCTCACCGGCGGCCGCAGCGCCCGCGGCTCCGCCGAACGCCGTGACGATCCAGGTCCCGACCGACATCGGCGAGGTCAGCTTGGCGACACGCAACATGTTGAGGAAGCGCGACGGCTTGCCGAGGTCGTGGACCAGGACCGCGCCGCTGAAACCGATCGCGCCGAGCGCGGTGAGTCGCGCCGCACGACACAACGCAGGCCGGCCGGTGAGGTCGGCGCCAGCCGCGATCAGGGAAGTGCCCGCTGCAAGACCTCCGGAGAAGAGGTACGCCGGGATGTCGGCCTCCCAGGGCGCAGGCTTGACGATGTTGCGGCCGTAGTAGGAGGTGAACTCCACCTCCGGGACCATCGACCGGTCGCCCTTGCCGCCTCCACCTCGGCGGGTACGACGACCGCCGTGCAGCGTGTTCGGGCCTTCCGTGGGTCGGGTCATGGGCGCTTCCCGAGGAACGAGACGACAGCGCCGGCGAGCAGAGCCGCCGCGGCGAGGCCCGCCTTCTTCGCCATGTCGGGCAGGTCCTTCGTGGTCACCACCGGGTCCGGCGGGAGGCCATAGACCTCGGGCTCGTCGAGCAGCAGGAAGAACGCGCCGGACCCGCCGATACCGTCCTCGGGGTCGTTGCCGTAGAGCCTTGCATCCATGACACCGCGCTCGTGCAGCGCGGCGACCCGCTCGTTGGCG
>JAKDNC010000568.1 GCA_030452025.1 Nocardioides sp.
CGTCCGGAGATCATGAAGGGCACAGGTTTCCTCGGCGAGCACGCGGACGAGGTCGGGCTGGGTTCATCGCGGCGATTGCGTCGTCCGCGATCGCGGGTGACGAGCGCTCACGCGTCGGGATGGTCTCGTCCCACGCCACCCCGGTATCGACTCGGCGTGGACCCCAGCACGCTCCGGAACTCTCTCGTCAGATGGCCGTGGTGGGCATACCCGAGCTCCGTGGCCGCGGTCGCCAGGTCTGCGTCGGGCTGCTCGCGGATCAGTTGGGCAGCCTCCTGCAGCCGCCGGCGCCGAATCATCGCGGACGGCGACAGGCCGACGTACTTGATCGCGAGCCGCTGCAGGGTGCGCACCGACACCCCGAGCGCGCTGACTGCGTCCTCGACGAGGATCACCGTCGGGTCGGACTCGATCAGGTCGGCCATCGCATTGGCCAGCAGGGCCTCACGCCGCGACCGGGGCCGGGGCGGGGACCCGCCGGAAGGTCGGCAGGGCCGCGGGAAAGAGCACGCCACGGGTGTCACGGTCCACGCAGGAAGCATAGAGGTGGCGCGAGCCGAGGCCGCCGGAGCCACCATCAGGCAGCCGGACAGGAACTTCGTCCCTTGGTCGGACGCTGTTCCCGGGCCGGCGTCGCTGACCACCGACGGCTCGGACGAACCGCCCCCGAGGCATCGAGAACCCGGCCGGGGTGGTCACACAGCGAAGGGCTCGTCGACGGTGGGGTCCTCGAACTGCACCCGCTCCAGGCCTGCGGCCTCGATGGCCTGCTTGACCCGGTCGGTGGCCAGGAGTGTCATCGCCGGGGCCTCGAACCAGAACACGTCGGACCCGTCCCACCCGACCGTCGGGTCCCCCGCGCACGACGTCGTCTTCGTCGTCCGGGTCGAGGTCGGCGTGGAAGTTCGTGCATCGGCCGACGGGGACCAGCAACTGGTACCCGGGCAGCGTTTCCCCGTTCGCGTAGCGGATCGGCACCGGGGCGCTCACCCACCCGGTCGCCTCGATGTCTTCGAGCACACGGATGAGCCGGTCCGAGGCGACCACGATGAACGCGCCCCCGGCGTGGAGCAGGTCTCCGCGCTGCTTGCCGCGGTTGAAGACCGTGAAACCGAACGGTGCCTCCACCACGTCGCCGGCAGCCATGTTCTTCACGGCCTCCTCCTCGACGTAGGCACGGGGGTCGGTGTCTGGCGCGACCCACGTGTCGCCGGTGTTGGCGTTCGCGGACATACGCCAGATGCGAGGCGTGGCCGTCACGCCGCCCACCCTATGGTTCGGCACCCCACGGCCCTGCAGCCAGCGGGACCCCATCGCGACGTGCCCGACGGGCGCCGATCGTCAGGCTCCGCCTCTGCCACATGACGTACGAGCGTTCCTGCCCGTGAGCCACCCTTGGGTGGGCCCACGGGGACAGTGCCCGTCACCGCCCGCCCCGGAACGTCACGATCTGGTCGATGGGGAGGTAGCGATCCATGGCCGTGTTTCACCCGCCCGTCTCAGGAGCAGAAGTCGAGCGCAGCGTGGGTGAGCACCTCGGCGCAGGTGCGGGTGCTCTGGAGGCTGACCCACTCGACGTCGGCGTGTGCCCCGTCGCCGCTGGGTCCGTAGAGCACGGTGGGTATCCCGGCTGCAGCGAGGAACGCCGAGTCCGCCCAGTAGCTCAACGGAACCGCCTCGGCTGCGGTTCCGGTCACCCGTTCGGAGGCGGCCCGCAACGTCGGGACGATCCCGGCGCCTGGTGGGGTCAGGAACGGATCGCGCGAGAGGACCGTGCGTGCGGCGACGATCAGGTCGGAGTCGGCTGCCCGGCACCGCTCGAGCAGTGCCTCGACGTCGGATTCCACGCTGGCGGTGGTCTCGCCCGGCAGGGTGCGGCGCTCGACGGTGAAGGCACACCGGTCGGGGAAGGTCGACTCCTCCGTGCCGCCGGCGACCAGTGAGCCGTGCAGGTTCCCCGGCCCCAGGAACGGGTGCGGCCGGGCGGCCAAGGACTTGTCCAGCTCGGCGAATTCCACCAGCAGCGGACCCGCCTTCAAGATGGCATCCACCCCGAGGTGCGGGCGTGATCCGTGGGCGGCGACCCCGGTGACGGTGACTTCGGTCCACACGAACCCGCGGTGGCCGGTGCCGATCGCCAGCTCGGTGGGCTCGCCCACCACCGCAGCATCGATCGGTACGTCGGTCAGGTGCGCGAGCACCTCCCGGACCCCTACGCTGGCGTGCTCCTCGTCGGCGACCGCCGCCACCAGGACCTCCCCGCGAACTCCTGCCACCTCCGCCTCGCGGCAGGTGACCAGTGCCGCGGCCAGCCCGGCCTTCATGTCGTAGGCGCCGCGTGCGTAGAGCCGGTCACCCTCGACTCGGGGGGTGAGCGGATCGTCCATCCCGGCGAGCCCGACGGTGTCGAGGTGCCCGCACAACATCAACCGGCGACCGCCCGTGGCGTGTCCTCCTCGGACCAACACGTTCGGCCGGCCAGGGGTCGGCTCGACGATCTCGACCCGCAGCCCGGCTGCGGCTGCCCACTGCACGACGTACGCCGCCACCTCGCTCTCACCGGATCCACCCGGGGCGAGGCCCGGGTTCACGGACTCAATGCGCACCAAGTCCTCCAGGAGAGCCACCACGTCCTGGTCGGTCATAGCACGACCCCTTCAGTGTTCAGAAGAACGATGGTGGAGCGCTCGTGCAGCCCGAGTGCCTCGCGCCGCTCCGGGACGGCGAGCGCGGCGCGTGCGCCAGCCAGGGTTGCGGCGCCCGAGGGCCCGGACGAGATCCCGAAGCCGGC
>JAKDNC010000569.1 GCA_030452025.1 Nocardioides sp.
GGCTGCTCCTCGAAGGTGACCGTCGAGCCGTTCTGGCACTGGGGATCGATCCGCATGCCGCCGGTCATGAACTTGTGACCGTGGTAGTCCGAGCCCCGGAAGTCCTCGTAGTCACACCGCTCGCCGCCGTCCTCGGCGCGCATGCTCACCCACGAATTCTCCAGCTCGTCGGAGACGTAGTGCTGCCCGAGCCACACCGTCGACCCGGGGATCTCGCGCTCGACCCGGAAGAAGCTCGCATTCTCTCCCGGCGGCAGGATCATCCTGTGGATCCCGGACTGCACCACCGGCGAGTCGGCGGCCACGGAGCCGAGATCGATCGGGTCGTCCTCGGCGGGCGAATATGCCGCGGCAGGAGCGAGCAGACAGGCCGAGGCCAGCCCCAGTGCGGCCGGAATCGCCCACCGTCGAGATCGCCTCATGCGGGCAACCTTTCCACACCCGTGGCCGCGCAGAGCCCATGGTGGCCGGTTGCTGGTTAGGGTGGCTTTCGTGGACCCTCAACTCGCCGACCGACGCCGCCAGCAGGCAGAGCTGTACGGCGACCCCGTCGACGTGCTGGCCCAGAAGGCACAGCAATTGATGGGCCTGGGCCCGACCGAGCTCGCCGACGTCGTCGGCCTCTCCGTGCCGATGCTCAACAAGCTGATCTCGGGAGAACGCGTCCGGATCGGCAACGCGATCGCGATCTCGCGGCTGGTCCAGCTCGGCGAATTCGCCAGCCATCTGATCAACGGGCACGCGTCCCGGGAGGACATTCCGCTCACGCTGGCCCAGATCCATGCCTCCACGACGCCCGCACGCACCTCCCAGGTGGACCGGATCAACCAGGCGGTGCCGTCCCAGCCCGACGTACCCTCCAGCGAGCTGCCGACCTCCGCTGCGATACGGATACCGCCGGCCCCGCAACCGACCGAGGCGCCCGGGTCGGGCGAGTTCCCCGTGCTCACGCCGACCTCGTTGTCCTACGCGCGGACCGTCGTGGGTCGCCACGTGCCGCCGACGCCGACCTACCGCTGGCCCCTGCTCGAGCGGTTCACCCGCACCGAGACCTGGGTCAAGCACGAGAATCACACGCCGACAGGCGCCTTCAAGGTGCGTGGCGGGCTGAACTTCATCGAGCGAATGCGGGTCTCGGGGATGGCGCCGCCCAGTGGCCTGATCTCGGCGACCCGCGGCAACCACGGGCAGAGCCTGGCCTTCGCTGGCGCTGCGCACGGAATCCCGGTCGTGGTCGTGGTCCCCGAAGGCAACAGTCCTGACAAGAACGACGCCATGGAGGGTTTCGGGGCCGAGGTGATCACCCACGGGAGCGACTTCCAGGACGCCCGGGAGTACGCCGGCAGGCTGGCCGCCGAGCGCAACCTGATGGCAGTGCCCTCTTTCCACCCGTGGCTGATCGAGGGCGTGGCCACCGGCGTCGCCGAGCTCCACGAGGCAGTGCCGGGGCTCGACGTCGTCTATGTCCCCGTCGGGATGGGCTCGGGGATCTGCGCCCAGATCCTGGTCCGCGACCTCCTCGGTCTGCGCACCGAGATCGTCGGCGTGGTCGCCGAGCGGGCCGACTGCTATGCGCAGTCGTTCGAGACCGGGGCGCCGGTGGTCACCGCGACGGCCGACACCTTCGTCGACGGTGTCGCGATCCGCGAGCCCGATCCGATGGCGCTGCAGATCATCCAGCGCGGCGCCTCCCGGATCCTGCGGGTCTCCGAGGAGGCCGCCGGCGAGGCGATGGCGCTCACCTACCGCGCCACCCACAACCTCGCCGAGCCGGCCGGTGCGCTGGCCCTGGCCGGCCTGTTGCAGGACCGGGAACGCGTGGCTGGCAGGCGGGTGGGCGTGGTCCAGACCGGCGGAAACTGTGACTTCTCGGTGTTGGCCAAGGTCACCGCCGACGTGAGCTGACCGGTCCGGTCACTCCCCTCAGAGGATTCGCCACACCGCGGCCGTCGTGGCGGTGACCACGCAAGCCAGGCCGAGTGGCAGCAGCGTCGCTGTGGCGGTCCACTTCAGGGACCGGGTCTCGCGCCAGATGGTCAGGACCGTGGTGCTGCACGGGTTGTGCAGCATGCTGAACAGCATGAGGTTCACCGCTGTCAAAAGCGTCCAGCCGCCGACCTCCATGAGGATCGTCCCGGCCTCCGCATCGGAGAGGTCGAGCATCACGCCCGGAGCGGCAGCGGAGACTGACGGTCCGAGGGACAGGGTGAGCATCAAGATGGTCGGGATCACGATCTCGTTGGCGGGGATCGCGACGATGTACGCCACGAGGATGACCCCGTTCAGGCCCAGCAACCAACCGGCCGGCCCCAGCACCGCCACGAGATGAGCCGCAAGGCTCTGTCCCTCCAGCTGGACGTTGCCCAACAGCCAGATCACGGCCCCGGCCGGCGCAGCCATCACCAGTGCCCGGCGGAGCACCTTGAACGTGCGATCGACCATGCTGGTGTAGACGGTCCGCCAGATCTGCGGCGGCCGGTAGGGCGGCAGCTCGAGTGAGTAGACCGATGCCTCGCCGCGCAGCACCGTCCGGGAGAGCGCCCACGAGACGACCATGGTGGTCACGATGCCCAGGACCGCCACCAGTACGACGCTCCCGGCCGCCAGCAGACCAGCCAGCGCGGGGGGAGCCATCGAACCGATGAAGATGGTGCCCATCAGGATCAGTGTCGGCCAGCGCCCGTTGCAGACACTGAAGTTGTTGGTGATGATCGCGATGAGACGCTCGCGTGGACTGTCGATGATCCGGGTCGCGGTCACGCCGGCCGCGTTGCATCCGAAGCCCATCA
>JAKDNC010000570.1 GCA_030452025.1 Nocardioides sp.
TCCACGCCGAGCACGAACACCCGACCATCAGCGTGCCCATCGGTGGATCCGGGCTAAACTAGACGCTGGCCTCTACAACGCAGCACGCGAAGAAGGCCTCAAGGGACTGCTGCAGGGGTGGGTGACATCTGATCTGTGGTGCCGAGAGGTGCTGCTGGAAGGATGTAGACCATGCCCAAGCCCTATCCCCAGGAGTTCCGCGATGACGTAGTGCGCGTCGCGAGGAGCCGTGAACCTGGCGTGCACCTGAAGCGAATCGCTGCTGACTTCGGTATCTCAGAGTCCTGCCTGACGGGCTGGATGAAGAAGGCCGACGTGGAGGACGGCGCAAAGCCCGGACTCACCAGCGAGCAGTCGGCCGAGAACCGTGAGCTGCGCAAGAGGTTGCGGCTCCTGGAGCAGGAGAACGAGGTCCTACGCCGTGCCGCGGCGTATCTCTCGCAGGCGAACCTGCCGGGAAAATGATGTACCCGCTCGTCCGCGAGCTAGCCGCCAACGACGCCCCGATCCGGGTGCCCGTGACGGTGACGTGCCGGGTACTGAAGATCGCACGCCAGCCCTACTACCGCTGGCTGACCTGCCCGGTCACCGACGCCGACCTCGTCGAGGCCTACCGTGCCAACGCCCTGTTCGACGCCCACCGCGAAGACCCAGAGTTCGGATACCGACTCCTGGTCGATGAGGCCCTCGAGGTCGGCGAGTCGATGGCCGCGCGGACCGCGCGGCAGATCTGCTCGAACAACGGCTGGTGGTCGGCGTTCGGCAAGCCCAAGCGGGGCAAGGCCAAGAAGCCCGGCCCGCCGGTCCACGACGACCTGTGTGCGGCCACCGACAAGCACGGCGTGATCCGCCACGAGTTCAACGCCGAGGCGCCGAACGAGCTGTGGCTGACCGACATCACCGAGCATCGCACCGGTGAAGGCAAGCTCTACCTCTGCGCCATCAAGGACGTCCACTCCAACCGGATCGTCGGCTACTCCATCGACTCACGGATGAAGTCTCGCCTCGCGGTGGCTGCGCTGAACAACGCGGCCTCCAGGCGCGGTGATGTGGCCGGCTGCGTCATCCACAGCGACAGAGGATCGCAATTTCGAAGCCGGAAGTTCGTCCACGCGATCAACCGCCACGAGATGGTCGGATCCATGGGCCGAGTCGGCGCGGCCGGCGACAACGCGGCCATGGAATCGTTCTTCGCGCTCCTGCAGAAGAACGTCCTCGATCGTCGCTCCTGGGCCACACGCGAGGAGCTCCGGATCGCCATCGTGAGGTGGATCGAGAGGACCTATCACCGACGCCGACGCCAAGACACTCTCGGACAGTTGACCCCCATCGAGTACGAGACCATCATGACCACGCACGAGACCATGACAGCCACTCAGGCTGCGTGACCCAACCTGTCACCCGTTCCTGCAGCAGTCCCGGTGGGGCCCAAAATCGATGTGGAGACAGTCCTCAATGGCAAGTAGTGAACGCGCATCTGACCGACCCATTATTGTTGGGTGCTTGGTCGGATTGGCCATGTTGCTGACGGGCTGCGGTCTGTTTAGCGACGCCACAGAGACGGAAGCAGGTCCCACCTGCGGCGACCAAGACTGGTGCTACGACGAGGACGAGTACATCGAAGGGTCCTACGACCCGGCGATCGCCCGCCTCTACTGCACTGTGACCGATCTACGACAACGGGTGACGCACGGTCAACTAGAGCTAAACGAATTTCCCCGGTGGGTCAATCGCGACTACCGAAACAATGCCCCTATCATCGTCGATATGGCTTCCATCGCCACCACTGAATTCGGTCAGCGTGAGCAGGAGTTGGTCCTCCACTTCGAGGACACGAGCCAACCAATTGACCGCAAGCAGGCCCGTACCTGCGCCGACGAACTCACCCAACGTGACATCGAGGCCACCGACGGCAAACGCAAAGCCGGATGACTCCGCCCGAATTCTGGCCCCCTCCCATCCCCCGCACTCGAAGCGGTGAACACAACATGCTGGCCCGTTTCTCGACCATGCTCGCCGCTGTCCTCATGACTGGCGTGCTCGCCAGTTGTGAATCGTCTGAGACTGACACCCAACCCGAAGACAGAGTCACCCCCTCTGTCGCACCGAGTGGTGCACCCGGCGCCCCGAAACTTGGATACTCCGCCGAGATGGACGACCAACAACTGAAGCCCTACCTCAAACTCCTGCAACGCTTCGTCACCGCAGCTCGCGCCGACGACTGCAACACCGCGTGGGCCATGGGCAACAAGAACCTCCACCAAGCCTACGGACCCAAAGACGCCTTCTGCTCAAAGACCCTCCCCGCCGTCGCCTACATTGACCTCAACCTTGGGCGTTTGGAGGTCCAGTCCCCGACGTACATAACTCTGAAGCTCCCACACTCACAGTCAGTTGCCATGTACCCGGGACGTGGAGAGAGTGGTCCTCAGATCGCGACCACAAACTTAGGAACCTACGAAGCCGAAGTCGCCCAATAACATCTACTCCGGGCGGACTCCATGAAGCGCCCTGGCTTCTGCTAAGCCAGCGGCACCACGACAACCACTCGTGCGGGGGTCCCAACATCGAAGCTGGGGTGTACCAAGGATCTTGGACAGGTTCTCTCTTGAGGAGAGGATCAGTACATGCCCCAGAAACGACGGAAGTTCAGCCCGCAGTTCAAGGCCGAGGCCGTGGCGATGGTGCTGGAGACCGACAAGCCGGTCGCCCAAGTTGCCAAGGATCTGCAGATCGGGACTGTCGGAATTTCGGTGTAAACGGCCTGACACGCCGACCTGA
>JAKDNC010000032.1 GCA_030452025.1 Nocardioides sp.
TTCTGGCCGAAATTCATGTCAAACGGCCGCAATTGCACGACTCTGAACGCCGGGCGAACGTCGGTACGGCGACCTCAGCCGGCGTTGCTGGACTCCGGTGCCGGCTCGTCGTCACCGATCGCGATCGGGCGACGCTTGGAGATGTAGACCGCGACCGCGATGATCGCGAACGCCACCAGGGCGATCCCGATCCGGGCGGCGTCGTTCTGGTCCTCGCCGACGCTGAGGGAGACAACCGCGCTGGCGACCAGCAACGAGACCAGGTTCATCACCTTGATCAGCGGGTTGATCGACGGACCGGCGGTGTCCTTGAACGGGTCACCCACGGTGTCGCCGATGATCGTCGCCTCGTGGGCGGGCGATCCCTTGCCACCGTGGGCCCCGTCCTCAACCACCTTCTTGGCGTTGTCCCAGGCACCACCGGCGTTGGCCAGGAACACTGCCATCAGGGTGCCGGTGCCGATCGCGCCGGCCAGGAATCCGGCCAGTGGACCGACGCCGAGACCGAACCCGACCGCCACGGGAGCCAGGACTGCGAGCAGCCCCGGCGTCACGAGCTCACGCAGCGAGTCCCGGGTGACGATGTCGACAACCTTGCCGTACTCCGGCCGGCCGGTGCCCTCCATGATCCCGGGGATGTCGCGGAACTGGCGGCGGACCTCGTAGACAACGGCGCCGGCGGCGCGGCCGACCGCGTTGATCGCGAGACCGGAGAAGAGGAAGACCACTGCGGCGCCGAGCAGGATTCCGACCAAGATGCTGGGGTCGTAGACCAGGAAGGTCACCAGGTTCAGCTCGTCGTCGTTCGGTTTCGCATCGATCAAGGCTTCCTTGACCGAGGTCGAGTACGACCCGAAGAGCGCCGTTGCGGCCAGGACCGCAGTGGCGATGGCGATCCCCTTGGTGATTGCCTTGGTCGTATTCCCGACAGCGTCGAGCTCGGTGAGGATCTGCGCACCCTCCTCCGACACGTCGCCGGACATCTCCGCGATGCCCTGGGCGTTGTCGGAGACCGGCCCGAACGTGTCCATCGCGACGATCACGCCCACCGTGGTGAGCAGGCCGCACCCGGCCAGCGACACCGCGAACAGGGAGACGGTCAGGGTCGCGCCGCCGAGCAGGAAGGCCCCGAAGACGGCCGCGCCGATCACCAACGTGGTGTAGACGGCCGACTCGAAGCCGACCGACAGGCCCGAGAGGATCACGGTCGCCGCGCCGGTCCGCGACGTCTTGCCGACGTCCTTGACCGGGCGGAACTCGGTGCCGGTGTAGTAGCCGGTGAGGGCCAGGATCCCGGAGGCCATCACGATGCCGATCACCACCGCCAGCGACGCGATCAACCGCGGGTCGCCGTCGAAACCGGGCATGTCGCTGCCCATCACGTTGTCCAGATCGCTGAAGCTGCTCGGCAGGTAGGCGTAGGACAGCACGACACACCCGAGAGCGCCGACCGCGGCTGAGATGTAGAACGCCCGGTTGATCGTGGTCAGTCCGCTCTCGCCGGCCCGGGGCCGGCACAGGTAGATGCCGAGCACCGCAGTGAGGGCGCCGACCGCGGGAACCAGCAAGGGGAAGACGAGGCCTGCGTCGCCGAACGCCTGCGACCCGAGGATCAGTGCGGCGACCAGCGTGACGGCGTAGGACTCGAAGAGGTCGGCGGCCATGCCGGCGCAGTCGCCAACGTTGTCGCCCACGTTGTCCGCGATCGTGGCGGCGTTGCGGGGATCGTCCTCGGGAATGTTGTTCTCCACCTTGCCGACGAGGTCGGCGCCGACGTCAGCGGCCTTGGTGAAGATGCCGCCGCCGACGCGCATGAACATCGCGAGCAGGGCGGCGCCGAAGCCGAAGCCCTCCAGGACGTGGGCGGCCTCGTCCTTGAAGAGGAGTACGACGACGCTCGCGCCCAGCAGCCCGAGGCCGACGGTGAGCATCCCGACCATGGCGCCCGTGCGGAAGCCGATCCGCATCGCTGGATCGCGGCCGGTCTCCTGCGCAGCGGCGGCGACCCGGAGGTTCGCCTTCACCGCCAGTGACATGCCGAGATAGCCCACCGCCGATGAGAAGCCTGCGCCGACCAGGAAGAAGACCGAGCGGCCGATCCGGACCGCCAAGTCGTCGGCGGGCAACGCCAGCAGCAACAAGAAGGCGACCGCGGCGAAGACTCCGAGCGTGCGGAACTGGCGAGTCAGGTAGGCGTTGGCGCCCTCCTGGACGGCCTGGGCGATGGTGCGCATGTTGTCGGTGCCTTCACCGGCGGCAAGAACCTCTTTGCGGAACATCGCAGCCATGGCGAGACATCCGAGCGCAATGACTGCCACGACAATGACGAGAACGAGGTTGCCTCCGGAGAGGTCCACGACTGCGGGGTGGATCCCGGTCATGATTCTCCTCGAAGTGTGATGCGGCTAACACGAATTGCCCGGAGTCTACGCACGAGCGCAGACGTGACCAGTGACCCACGCCACATCAGCGGCGGTGATCGGCCCCATGAGCCGCACAAGCATCAGGGCAATTCGGGAGGAATCACGCGGAAGGGCACACCGGTGGAGCCGAATCGCCTCCAGCAGGTGGACCTGGGAGGCGAAGCGCGAGGTCGCCGCTCAGCGGGCCGTGGCGGCCTCTGCCGACTCGTGGATCGTGAAGACCTTGGAGAGGCCGGTGATCCGGAAGATCTTCAGGAGTCGGTCCTGGTTGCAGATCAACTGGAGCGAACCGTCGTGGGTCCGGACCTTCTTCAGGCCACCGACCAGGACACCCAAGCCGGTGGAGTCGAGGAACTCCACACCTTCCATGTCGATGATCAGGTGATGGTTGCCTGCGGCGACGAGTTCGGTGATCTTGTCGCGCAGCTTGGAGGCCGTGTAGACGTCGATCTCGCCCTCGACCGCGACGATGGTCGAGCCATCTCCGTCACGCGTCTCAAGAGTCAGGTCCACGTTTCTCCTCCGTTGGCCACGAGGCCATTGGGCGCCGGAGCCCCCAGTCGCCCCAACACATCACGTCCAATCAAACCATGCAACGGGCAAAGAGTGCATGTCGAACCTCCACCTGGGCCCGCGACGACGGTTGTCAGTCCACCTTGTCAGACTCTTCACCGTGTCCTCCGGTTTCGATTCGTCTCGGCATGTGATCAACGATCTGATCGGTCGTTTGGTCACGCCAACTCGCGCCGACCGGCTCACCCATGTGGAGGCGTTACCCCCGCGCGCCCCGTCGTACGCCGATTGGCCGGAGTGGGTGCGCGAGGACGTCCGCGCCGCATTCACGGCCCGCGGCATGACGAGCCTGTGGCGCCACCAGGTGGATGCGGCCCGGGCCGCCTACGCCGGAGAACACGTCGTGATGTCCACCGGGACCGCCTCCGGGAAGTCGTTGGGCTACCTGCTTCCGGCGTTGAGCGCGGCGCTCGACGAGCGCGGACAGCGCGGCCAACGCGGCGCCACGACGCTCTACGTGTCGCCGACCAAGGCGCTGGCCCAGGACCAGCTGAACTCGGTGCTCGGGCTGGACCTCGGGGTGCGCGCCACCACGCACGACGGCGACAGCTCACGCGAGCAGCGCGACTGGGCGCGCGCCCACGGCGAATACCTGCTCACCAATCCGGACATGCTGCACCGGTCCATGCTGCCGGGCCACGAGCGGTGGGCGAAGTTCTTCGGGTCGCTGCGCTTCGTGGTCATCGACGAGTGCCACCACTACCGGGGCGTCTTCGGCGCCCATGTCTCCCACGTGCTGCGACGGTTGCGTCGAGTCTGTGCGCTGCACGGAGCAGACCCGACGTTCGTGCTCGCTTCGGCGACGGTCGCCGAGCCGGAGTCGCTGGCCCGGCGGCTGACCGGACACGAGGCGCTTGCGGTGACCGAGGACTGCTCCCCCCGGGGTCAGGTCACACTCGCACTGTGGGAACCGCCGTTCACAGGCCACGTCGGGGAGAACGGGGCGCCGGTGCGCCGCGGTGCCGGCCCCGAGGTCGCCGACCTGCTCACCGACCTGGTCCTCGAACGGGTCAGGACTCTGGCCTTCGTGCGGTCGCGGAGGGGAGCAGAGGGCGTCGCGTTGACGGCCCGCGACCACCTGGCCGAGGTCGACCCCTCGCTGAGCAGCCGGGTGGCTCCCTACCGTGGGGGCTACCTGCCCGAAGAACGGCGCGAGCTCGAGCAGCGCCTCCGGTCCGGCGAACTGCTGGGCCTGGCCGCGACGAATGCCCTGGAGCTCGGCATCGACATCAGCGGCCTGGACGCCGTGCTGATGGCCGGGTTCCCCGGCACCCGGGCCGCGCTGTGGCAACAGGTAGGGCGGGCCGGACGCGGGGGCCGGGACGCGCTCGGGATCATGGTGGCCCGTGACGACCCGCTGGACACTTACCTGGTGAATCACCCGGATGCGCTGATCGGCCGACCGGTGGAGGCCTGTGTCTTCGACCCCGCCAACCCCTACGTGCTGGGGCCCCACCTGTGCGCCGCGGCGGGGGAGTCCCCGCTGGGCGTCGACGACCTGGCCCTGTTCGGTCCGACGGCGCGAGAGGCCGTGGATGCGCTGGCGGAAGCGGGGATGCTCCGCAAGCGCGGGTCACGCTGGTTCTGGACCGACCGGAGGCGCGCCAGCGAGCTGGCCGACATCCGTTCCGCCGGCGGGTCGCCGGTCCAGCTGGTCGAGGGTGCGACGGGACGGGTGGTCGGGACCGTGGACGCGAGCGCCGCACACGGGACGGCCCACGAGGGCGCGGTCTACATGCACCTGGGCGAGACCTGGCTCGTCTCCTCGCTCAACGTCGGGGAGAACGTCGCGATGATGGACCGGGCGGAGCCGGCGTACTCAACCTCCGCGCGCGAGATCACCGACATCCGCATCGTCGGGGAGCGGCTGCACGCGGCGTGGGGGCGGTGCCGCATGTCGTTCGGCGACGTGGACGTCTCCCACCAGGTTGTCTCCTACCTCAAGCGGAGGGTGCCCTCGGGCGAGGTGATCTCCGAGGAGCCACTGGACCTGCCCGAGCGGACCCTGCGCACGGGTGCGGTGTGGTGGACCGTGCCGCCGGCCGCCCTGGAGGACTCGGGAATCGCGGAGGCGGACCTGCCCGGGGCCGCCCACGCCGCCGAGCACGCCTCGATCGGCCTGCTTCCCCTGTTCGCGACCTGCGACCGGTGGGACATCGGCGGCGTGTCGACCGCGCTGCACGCCGACACCGGCCAGCTGACGGTCTTCGTGCACGACGGACATCCCGGTGGCGCCGGGTTCGCCGAGCGGGGTTTCCACACCGCCCGCGAGTGGCTCTCCGCGACCCGGCAGGCCATCTCGGACTGCGCCTGTGGCGACGGATGTCCGTCCTGCATCCAGTCGCCCAAGTGCGGGAACCAGAACCATCCCCTCGACAAAGAGATGGCGGTGCGTCTTCTCGACGTCCTTCTCGGAGTAGCGTGAAGACATGCTGGTTTTCGGGGTCATCCTCATCGCGCTCGCCGCACTGTCCATCGTCGGCGCCGTCTTCCTGATCGACGGTGGACACATCGAGTATTTCGGGATCGACATGCCTGCGCTCTATCTGTTCGTGATCGGAGCGCTGACCGTCGTGTTCATCGGGACAGGCCTGCGACTCATCCGCTACGGCACCAGGCGAAGCCTGCAGTCCCGCAGGGAGCACCGCGAGCTCCGGAAGCTGAACGAGGAGAAGCGCGGCGACCTGGACAGGCCGGGCTCTGGAAACGGCGACCGCGAGAAGCCCTGATGACCGGCTGGGGCATTCTCGCGACGGGCAGGATCGCCCACAACTTCGCACGCGACCTGCGCGAGGTCCCCGGTGCGCGAGTGGCCGCGGTCGGGGCGCGCAGCCTCCAGAGGGCTCGCGCGTTCGCGGAGGACCTGGGCGACCAGGACTGCGCGGCGTACTCCTCCTATGCGGAGCTGGTGAAGGACCCGTCCGTGGACGTCGTCTACATCGCGAGTCCACACTCCCTGCACCTCGAGCATGCCCGGCTGGCCTTCGAGGCCGGCAAGCACGTGCTCTGCGAGAAGCCGGTGACGCTCAACCAGGCCGATGCACTGGAGATGGTCCGGCTCGCCGCGGAGCACGACCGGTTCCTGATGGAGGCGATGTGGACCCTGTGCCACCCACTGGTCATCGAGATCAAGCGAAGACTCGACTCGGGTGAGTACGGCGTCCCACGGCAGGTGCACGCGGATCTCGGGTGGTACGTCGACCGCCCGCCGACGGACCGGATGCTCGACCCTGCGCTGGGTGGCGGGGCCCTGCTGGACATGGGAATCTATCCGTTGACCTTCGCCCAACTCATGCTCGGCGACGCCGAGCAGCTGGTTGCGGTGGCTGATCTTGCCGAATCCGGTGTCGACCTGGACGTCTCCATCGCCGGACGACACACCGGTGGAGGAACCTCGGCGCTGACGGCATCGATGACCTGCTGGCCCTCGCGGACGGCCACGATCGCGACCACCACCGGCCTGATTGAGGTGGCTCCGGACTTCCACCACCCACCGACCGCGACCTGGTCACGACGGGTCGAGGGTCGCGGCGAGGCCGAGCCGATCGTGGCCACCGACCCGGTGCTCGGACGCGGCTACGGCAACGAGGCACTCGAGGTGATGCGCTGCATCGACGCCGGTCTCACCGAGAGCCCGCTCGTGCCACATGCACTCACGTTGGCAGTGATGGGCCAGATGGATGAGCTGCGGCGCCAGGTCGGCGTGGTCTACCCCGGTGAGTGACGTTGCCGTGGCACCCCGCAAAGAGTGGTGCTAGCACCCCCGTGTTCCTGGCGGATTCTCCGTAGCGTTCCTGCCATGACCTCCACCATCGAGATGCGCCACGATCCGCGGGCCCTCCCCGAACCGGAGATGACCATGGACCGACCTACCTGGTGGCGCCGGATCGGCCGAGACACCACCTACAACCTGACCGCCCTCGCCTTCGCGGTCCCCGTCTTCGTCGTGACCGTGGTCGGCCTCGCGCTGGGGACGGCTCTACTGGTGCTGCTCTTCGGGATCCCGATCCTGGCCGGAACGATGTACGCCGCCCGCGGATTCGCCCACATCGAACGCGTCCGGATCGAGACCCTGCTCGCCGACCGGGCGCCGACTCCCGAACACCTGGGCAGCAACCGCGAGGGGAGTTGGTTGGTCCGTGCGGCGACCCCGTTGCGCGATCCACAGTCGTGGTTCGACCTGATCTGGGCACTCGCCTCCTTCGTCACCAGCATCGTGGTGTTCGTGGTGACGGTCGCCTGGTGGGCAGTCGCCCTGGGCGGACTCAGCTACTGGTACTGGGAGCAGTTCATCGCCTACGAGAAGGGCGACAACGTCCTGCTGGTCGAGGTGCTCAACCTCGGCGAGGGGCGGGGAGCAGAGAGTTGGTTGATGCTCGGCTTCGGGGTGTTCGCGCTGCTCACGCTTCCGCTGGCACTGCGTGCCTGCGCCCGAGCCCAGGGAGGCCTCGGCAGGTCGTTGCTCTCCAGCCGGGCGTGATCCCACGCGACCCCACGCCAGAACCCGGCTCAGCCGGGCCCGGCGCGGGCCTTCCCGTGAATCGCGAACGTGTGGCCGCCGAACTCCGGGCTCTCGACGTCGACCTCAAGGACCACGTCCTCATCCTCGACGACGCAGCGGGTCACCCGAGCCCGGTTCTCGGCGGCGACCCGGTCCGCTGCCACACACGGATCTTCACCACGCTGCAACGCGACTGCTCCGGCCAGGGCCGCCAGGTCCGCACCGGACTGGGCCCGCCGGTGCGCGGCCGCACCGGCAGTCATGAACGCCGCGGCCATCCCGAGCAGGAGGACCACGCCGATCAGCGAGACCACCAGCATCGATGCCGACCCGCTCTCGGACCGCCGGACCTCAGCCACCGACCTCACCCTGCTCACCGTCCACCTCCTCGGCCAGTGCCACCGCTTCGGCCCGCGTGGTTCCCGAGAGCCCGTCGAAGACGCCGCCCGGTGAGGGAACCGCGTCGGTGACCACCACCACGACGGTCCCGTCCCGGGCGGTGACCTGCACGTGGGAGCCGGGCGCGACCCGCTCGGCCAGTGCTACTGCTTCGGCCGTTGGCTCGCCGCGGGCCAGCGCCCGGGCGACTTCACGGGCCGCGTCGGTGGTCTTCATCTGCGCGACTCCGAAGGTCAGCATCCACACCATGCCCAGGGTCACCGCGACCAGAAGCGGGAGGGCGAGCGCCGTCTCCGCGGTGACCGCCCCCCGCTCGTCGTGTCTCATCCGATGCCGAGCATCCCGAGCACGTGCTGGAACATCGATCGCAGCATCTGATCGCCGAATCCTCCGGTGACCAACTGGTAGAGCACGCCGGCGAGGCCGGCACCGGCCGCAGTGCCCACCGCATACTCGGCAGTGGTGATGCCGGCCTCGTCCCTGACTCGAACTGTCATCTGGATCCTCCTTTGCCTCGGGCCGCGAGTGCGGCCACGAACCCACGATCGCCGGATTCGCGACCGGCTGCGGGCCCATGACCCGTAGCTGTGGAGAACTCCGTCCGCCGAGAGGCTGTGGACGGAACGTGGCCGTTCGTCAGGCGCGAGGTGGAGCGTCCACCCGGGCCGCCAGCCGGGCCGGTGCCTGCACGCAAAAGCTGTCGGTGAGCAGCTCGGCCACCTCAGTCCAGTCGGTCGCCGGCTCGATCAGCATCCCGACGATGTTCCCGCTCCAGGTGGGGCGGAAGAAGGGTCGTCCAACCTGCTCGAGGACGTCGGCCTCCTGGTCAGGGGTGCGGAAGGTCAGCACCGTGACGGGATCGGTTGCCCCGGCCAGCTCCGCTGCCCGGGCGAGCCCTTCGGGTCGTCCCGCATCGACCACCAGGACGTGGGCGAACGTCCGGGTGCGGATCCGCCAACGAACCCCGTTCCAGGCCAGTTCCTCGTGGGCTTCGGGCAGCGCGAGGCAGATCCGGCGCAACCGGTCGACGTGCACCTGCTCGACGGGTGTCCGCTCAGCCATGGGTTGATTCAACACGGTGGATCCGACAGGCACCCTCACCACGGCAACGAGCTCAGCGAGGAGGCCACCACGGGAACGATCCCCACCACGAGAAACGCCGGCAACAGGCACAGTCCGAGCGGGAGGGCGGCACGCACGCCGACGGTGCGGGCGCGGTCCTCGACCTCGGCCCGCGCGGAGCGCGCGAGCTCCTCCCCGAGGTGCAGCATCACGTCGGCGATCGGCGCGCCCGACGACTCCGCACGGCCGAAGGCCCGTCCGACGCGCTCGAACCCGGGTTGTCGCGACAGGGCCGCCCACACCTCGCCCGCGGGGACACCCACCGAGAGCCGCCCCTCGGCTCCCCGCAACGTCACGGTGGCTGGGCCCGGCAAGGCGAGCGCGACCTGTCGGATCGCCTCCGACAACGAGCTACCCGAGGCGAGTGCGACCCCGAGCATCTGGACCACGTGGGGCAGGTCCCGCCTCACCTGCTCCCGCTCGCGGCGTACGCCGACCGGTTCCAGCCGCCCGATCGTCACCCACACCGCCACGGCGGCGACCGCGGCGACCACCCACCCCAGTGGCGGACCGAGGAAGCTGATGGCGCCGGCACCGGCCAGCACCGAGACGACCAGCCTGTACCGGACCAGCACCGAGGTCTCAGGGATCGCCGCGGCCGGCCTCGCGGGCCCGGACGTGGGCATCGACCCCCGGACCGGGAAGAGCAGCGCCACTCCGACGGCGGCGCACAGCCCCGCCAGCAGCGACGTCACCGCGCATCGCTCTCCACCGAAGCGGCGATCGACTCGATCCACCACAGCCCGAGCACCGTCAGGCAGGCCCCCGCGACCAGACAGCCCAGGCCGAGAGGCGTGCCGAGGAGGAAGGCGAGCGGATTACCTCCTGCGCCCGAGCCCATCACCAGGGTGAGCAAGGGGAGTCCCGCCATCAAACGGGCCGTCGACCGCGCCGAGGCCAGCTCGGATCGCACGAGGCGTCGGGTTGCGCCCGCCTCGCGCAGGCTCGCCGCGACCGCGGTCAGTGCCTCCGACAGGCCCGCGCCCGAGCGGTGGGCGAGCTGCCAGGCCGCAGCAACCAGCCGCAGGTCGTGTGCGCCCGGCCCGGAGGCGAGCTCCCGCATCGAGTCCGACACCGGCGCGCCTAGCTCGGAGGCCACGGCAACCGACTCCATCGGCGCCCAGACGTCGGCCGCCGATCGCAGGGAGCGCGCCGCGGGCAGCCCGGCGGCGAGCTCGGCCGACATGACCTCGCAGACTTCCTGGATCCGCTCACCGGTCCGGCCGGCCTCCGCGGCCCGCCGTTGTCGAGCCCGCACCAGAATCAGCGCCACGACAGTCCCGACCACCACCACCAGCGGCAGCAGCAACCGCCACGGCACCGACACGACCGCGATCCAGACCAGGATCGCCAGACCGGCCAGCCGCACTGCGACAGGGAACGAACGACCCAACGGCAGTGGCCGGGAGAGCAGCACCGCCGCCGCGAGCAGAAGTCCGGCCGTCACCGCAGGCACCATAGGGCTCACCACCGCTCCAGGCGCTCGGCCAGGTCGACCACACCGGGTCCTTCGCTCGCGCTGCCGTCGCTGGAGAACGAGACAGCGGTCACCATCGTCACCAGGCCCGCGGGCTCCCGCTTCGGGACAGAGACCTCGCGCAGGTAGCGGGCGCCGCGCCGGTCGCGGCCCAGGTGAATCACGACGTCGACAGCGGAGGCCAACTGACTGTGGACCGCCTCGCGGCCCAGCCCCCCGGGCAGGGCCAGAGCCTCGACCCGGGCAGGGACGCCCTCGGCGGAGTTCGCGTGGATGGTCCCGCACCCGCCCTCGTGGCCGGTGTTCATCGCCGCGAGCAGGTCGGCGACCTCGGCGCCGCGCACCTCCCCCACGACCAGCCGATCGGGCCGCATCCGCAACGCCTGGCGGACCAACGTCCGCAAAGGGATCTCCCCGGCGCCCTCGACGTTTGCGGTGCGGGCCTCGAGCGCCACCACGTGGGGGTGGCGCGGGCGCAACTCGCTGGAGTCCTCGACCAGGACCAGGCGATGGGCCGGATCAACCGCCTCCAGCATCGCCGACAGCAAGGTGGTCTTTCCCGAGCCTGTCCCGCCGGAGACCAAGAACGCGAGTCGGGCCTCGACGATCCGGCGTACCAGCGCGAGGCCCTCGCCAGACAACGCAGAACTCCCGGCCAGATCCTCCAGCGACCAGCCCGACCGGTGTGGCACGCGCAACGAGATCGCCGATCCGGGGCGAGCCACCGGCGAGAGCACCGCGTGGCAGCGGGTCCCGTCCGCGAGCCGCACGTCGACGCACGGGGTGGCGTCGTCGAGGCGACGGCCCCCGGCAGAGGCCAGTCGTTGAGCCAGCCTGCGCACGGAGTCGTCATCGGGGAACTGGACCTCCGCCCGCTCCAGGCCCGCACCTCGGTCGAGCCACACCGACTCGGGACCGTTGACCAGCACGTCGGTGACACCGGGCATCCGCAACAGTGGGTCCAGGATCCCCGCACCGACGACGTCGGAACGCAACGCCTCGTGGACGGCCAGCACGGTCGCGTCTCCCACCGGACGCCCTGACTCACGGAGCGCCTCGGCCACCCTCTGGGGTGTGAACGAGTCGCCACCGCGGGCCAGCCGGTCACGAACCGCGTCGAGTAGCCCCGCCGGCGGCACCTCACTCATGCGGCCGGCCGGTCGGCCGTCGCTCCGCGCAGCCGTTGCAGAGCTTCCCCGCTCGCGCGGGCCAGCACGCTGCGCCTCGACCTCACCGGCCCCGAGCCCAGATCGACCGCCTCGTCGAGGCCGCGCTGGTCGGTCATTGCGGCCACCACGGGAGCCCCGACCAGTCGGGCGACCTCCGCAGCGTCGACTCCGTTGCCCCGCACCACGAGCGAGACCGGGCCAGTGGCCCGGGCGTGCGTGACGAACCGGGTTGCCGCGGCAACCCCCGGGACAGTCGCCCGCACCACCACGAGCAGATGTTGGCAACGCGCCATCAACTCCTCGACCAGCTCGCCACCGGTCCGGGGCAGGTCGAGCACCACCGCGTCGTGGCCCCGTGCGGCCGCCGAAAGCGCCTCGCGGGCCGCGAACGCCTGTAGCGTCCCCGCGCTGGCGGCAGGCCAGGTCAGAATCCCCATCCCGTTGCGTCGGGGCAACGCCTCGCTCAAGGAGCGCGCACCCATCCGCCCGCTGGTCTGCTCCAGTGCGTCCCACCGGACACCGTCGACGCCGTCCATCCCGAGCACCCGGTCCACGCCCGGACCCAGCGGGTCTGCGTCGATCAGGCAGGAGGTTCCGTGGCGGGAGGCGATGGTGGCCAGGGCACAGGCGAACGTCGTCGCGCCGGCGCCACCCGAGCCGCCCGTCACTGCGATCGTCAGCCCATGTCTGTCCTGTTGTTCGCCGGCATCGGCGAGCAGCTCCAGCACCCACGACGCGGAGCGCGGAAGCTCAGCCACGTGTTCGGCACCCAGCCCCACAGCGACCCTGAAGAGCTCGTCGGGGAGTCGCCCCCAGCCGACCACGTACACCCCGGCCCGGCGGGGCGGCGAGACCTCGACCAGCCCTGGTCCGATGTCGGCACCGACCAGGACCACTGAGGCCGAGGTCCAGCTGCGCAGCGCATCTCCGGGATCGCCGGCAATCTCCGGAGTGACTCCGGCGGCGGCAGCAAGGCGACCGACCTCGTCAAGCAGGCTCTGGTCGCGGGTGATCAGCAGGGGCGTCGTCATGGCAACGAGCGTGCCCCGATTCCGCGCCTGCGAACACCTCCGTCCCCGTGGCCTGTGGACAACGCCGATACCCGGCGGACCTGTGGACGGAAACCGGGCCACTACGATGTCTCCATGCCGTCCGGGCCCATGCACACCGCCGCGTTCTTCGACCTCGACAAGACGATCATCGCGAAGTCGAGCACGTTGGCCTTCAGCAAGCCCTTCCAGGCGGGTGGCCTGATCTCTCGGCGTGCCGTGCTCCGCAGCGCCTATGCCCAATTCGTCTATCTGGTCGGCGGCGCCGACCACGACCAGATGGAGAAGATGCGGCAGTTCATGTCGCAGCTGTGTGCCGGCTGGGACGTCGCCACCGTCCGCGAGATCGTCGCCGAGACGCTGCACAACGTCGTCGACCCGCTGGTCTACGACGAGGCGGTCGACCTGATCGAGGAGCACCACCTCGCCGGCCGCGACGTCATCATCGTGTCCACCTCCGGCTCCGAGGTCGTCGAACCGATCGGCGCGATGCTCGGCGCCGACCGGGTCATCGCCACCCGGATGGCCGTCGAGGACGGGAAGTACACCGGCGAGATCGACTACTACGCCTACTCCGAGACCAAGGCCGAGGCGATCGGCGAGCTGGCCGAATCGATGGGCTACGACCTGGGCCGCTGCTTCGCCTACAGCGACTCGATCACAGACGCCCCGATGCTCGAGGCCGTCGGACATCCGCACGCGGTGAACCCCGACAAGGAGCTTCGCAAGCTCGCCACCCTGAACGGCTGGCCGGTCCTGGTCTTCGCCAAGCCAGTCAAGCTCGAGTCCCGCGTCAAGCTGCCGCCGGTCAAGCCGACCCTGGCCACGCTCGCCGTCGGCGGGCTGGTGATGGCCGGTGGCGTGATCGCAGTCAACCTGCGCCGTCGCGGACGCCCAAGCTGATCCGTCGCCCCACTCCGGGCCACCCTGACGACACGCCGAATGTCAAGCCTTGATGTACCCGCAGAAGCGGCGTACACATGGAGACAACAACTCAAGAGTTTGCACGCGAACCAGGTACCCACGCGGCGATCTACCCTTCTTCAGGGCGCATGCCGAATCGGGTGACATCCCGGGGCAGCAGTTAGAGAGTGCACGCCTGGTAGCCAGGTTCACGTGTCAGCGGCGGCACCCGAATCCACGCGAGTCGGGTGCCGCTCGCCGTCCGCGTCACGCCCAGCCCAGTCCCGCAGCTCAGTCCCGAAGGGGGCTCAGCTCCGCCGCCACCGTCAGCGCCTCGCTCGCGTAGCGCAACCAGGCGTGCACGCCGGTGCTCCCCGCGGCGTTGGCGTAGGCACGAAGGTTCGACTCGTACTCCGCCCGCAGACGCAGGTGCCCGGCCTCCGGCACCAGCAGTGACTTCTCGTCGACGCCGCGCGCCACCAGCACCAGCCGCTCGCACGCCCGCGCCACGATCCCGTTGTGGGAGGCGAACGGAGCCGCGCTGGCCAGGTCGGCGTGCACGATCGCTGCC
>JAKDNC010000571.1 GCA_030452025.1 Nocardioides sp.
ACATTGTGCCGCGCGGGGCGACGGCGAGGACCGAGACCGCGTTGGTCATGCCCTTGGCGGTCAGGGTGGTGCCGTCGATCGGGTCGACGGCGACGTCGCACTCGGGGCCGGACCCGTCCCCGACCTTCTCGCCGTTGTAGAGCATCGGGGCCTGGTCCTTCTCGCCCTCGCCGATCACGACGGTGCCGTTCATGCCGATGCTGGAGATCATCACGCGCATCGCGTTGACCGCGACACCGTCGGCGCCGTTCTTGTCGCCTCGTCCGACCCAGCGCCCGGCGGCCATGGCTGCCGCCTCGGTCACCCGCACCAGCTCCAGTGCGAGGTTTCGGTCAGGGGACTCGGGGGCAACACGGAAGTCACGAGGGCGTGTAGGCATGGCCGAATCGTAACGGCTCAGCGCCGCTGGTTGGCGTATGACTCCACCGCGGACTCCTTGACGGACGCCCAGACGGCACGTCCCGGGGTCAGCCCGAGCTCTGTCGCGGCGCCCGGAGTCACGTCCGCGATCAACTCCGGCCCATCCTCCACAGTTCGTACGACGAGTCGCAGGACCGCGCCGTAGGGAGACACGCTGGCGATCGTCCCTGCCCAGCGGTTGCGGGCTGATCCCTCGGGACGGTCGCGGTCGATGGTCACCGCGCCGGGACTGAACGACCGGAGCCGGTCGCCGTCGCCGATCACGTTCAGCCCGACCAAGCGGGCCACGTGGGAGGTTGCCGGCCGCTGGGCGACCTCGCCGGGGGCGCCGTACTGTGCCACGGCCCCGTCGTCGATGACCAGCACCCTGGACGCGACGGTGAGTGCGTCGATCGGGTCATGGGTGACCAGCAGCGTCACCCCGTCGTAGTCGGCGAGGTGGCGGGCGAGCTCAATCCGCAGTGCGCTGGCGACGCCGACATCCAAGCCGCTCATCGGCTCGTCAAGCATCAGCAGCCTCGGCTCGGAGGCCAGTGCCCTGGCGATGGACACGCGTTGGGCCTGGCCGCCGGAGAGCTGTTTCGGCAAGCGGTCGGCCAGGTCTCCGACGCCGACCCGGGCGAGCCAATGGTCGGCGCTCGCGCGCGCCTCGCGGGCCGGGACCCCGCGGGACCGGGGGCCGAAGGCAACGTTCTCCCGGGCGCTCAGGTGCGGAAATAACAACTGGTCCTGGAAGGCCAGTCCGACCCGCCGCTCCCGGGCCAGCAGCGGCAGCAGGTCGACCCCGTCGAGCAGGGCGTGTCCGGTGGCGGGCGCCAGTCCGGCCAGGGCGGCGACGAGGCTGGACTTCCCGGCGCCGTTCGGGCCGATCACCGCAACCACGTCCCCGGGCTCGGCGACGAAGGTGGCCCGTACGCGGTCGACGACCTCGAGGTCGACGTCGAGGGCGCCACCCGCGGCTGCGTGGCTCATGGAGACACCAGCCAACGGTCGCGGAGCAGCAACAGGACGGCCACGGACACGAAGAGCATCACCAGGGACAGCGTGTAGGCGGCCTCGGGCTCGGACTGGAGCTTCTGGTAGACCAGCGTCGGCATCGTCTGGGTGGTGCCGGGATAGTTGCCGGCGAAGGTGATCGTGGCGCCGAACTCGCCGATCGAGCGCGCCCATCCGAGAACCATTCCGGCGACGATGCCCGGGAATGCCAACGGGACGGTGACCCGGCGGAACGTGGCCCAGCGGGTCGCACCCAGCGTCGCGGCAGCGGCGTCGTACGCCTTGTTCGTCGAGCGCAGGGCGCCCTCGATGCTGATCACCACGAACGGCATCGAGACGAAGACATGCGCCATCACCACGCCGTACGTCGTGTAGGGGAAGGCGAATCCGGTCAGGTCGAGCAGCGGCGCACCGAGGATCCCCTTGCGTCCGAAGGCGCTGACCAGGGCGACTCCGGCGACCACCGGGGGCAGCACCAGCGGGACCGTGACGAGGGTGCGCAGGGCGCCGCGACCGGGGAACTCCACCCTCGCCAAGAGCCAGGCCAGCGGGAGTCCGGCGAGGACGCAGATCAGCATCGCCACGGTCGCGGTCATCACGGAGAGCCACAACGCTGAGCGGACGTCCTCGTTGCCGAGGGCATCGAGCAGGTTCGGCCACGGGGTGCGGACGATCAGCCCGCCCAGGGGCACGATCAGGAACAGGGTGGCCAGGGCCGCTGGTGCGACCAGCAGCAGGGGTGGCCTGCCCAGGGGATCCTTCATCGGCGCGTCACGCTCACGGGGTCCCGAACCGGGCCCTGGCCAGGACCTCCCGGCCGGTCGCGGACTCCATCAGCTCGATCCACTCCTTCGCGAGGTCGGCGTCCTCGGTCTGGTCGAGCCGGGCCACGAAGTACGACGTCAGCTCCTGGTCGCTCTTCGGGACGTTGAAAGCAATCACGTTGTTGCCGGCGGCCTGCGCGTCAGTGGCGTAGACGAATCCGGCATCGGCTTCGCCGGAGGTGACCTTGGAGAGCACGGCCTTGACGTCGACCTCGAGGCTCGCCGCTTCGTCGGTGAACTCGTTGTCGGCCAGGACCGCCTGGGCGACACGACCACACGGCACGTCATCGGCGCAGCGCACCCAGTCGGTGCCCGGCACGTCGTCGAGGCTCTTGATCCCTGCGGGGTTGTCCTTGGGCACGACGAGCACGAGGGCGTTGGTGGCGAATTCGGTCGGGTCAGTGACGACGCCACCGTCCTGGGCGACTCTCATCGACGTCTCGTCCGCGGTGGCGAGCACGTCGCCGGGGGCGCCGTCGACGGCGGACTCGGCGAGGGTGGTGCTCGAGCCGAACGAGGCCTTCACATCGAC
>JAKDNC010000572.1 GCA_030452025.1 Nocardioides sp.
TCTTCCGTCAGGCGCAGGACCGCGTCGGCCCCATCGACGTCCTGGTCAACAACGTCGGCGACTTCCGTCCGGCCTCGAAGACCTTCCTGCACAGCACCCCGGAGCAGTGGCAGCGGCTCTACGAGCTGAACCTGAGGCATGTGTTCACGGTGACCCATGCCCTGTTGCCGGTCATGGTCGAGCAGGAGTCGGGAGCGATCATCAACGTCTCCACGGTCGAGGCATTCCGCGGCATCCCCGGCCATGCCGTCTACTCGGCCTACAACGCCGGTGTCTCCAACTTCACCCGCAGCCTGGCCGTCGAGGTGGGACGCCACGGCGTACGCGTCAACGCCATCGCCCCGGACCTGATCGACACCCCGCAGACCTCCCGCGAGGCGATGCTGCGCGGGCGTGACCCCGAGCTGGTGCGGCACTGGCTGCCGCTGGGACGCTACGGACAGGCCGAGGAGAACGCGGACGGGGTCGCCTGCCTCGCCTCGGAGGCGGCACGCTGCGTCACCGGGCACACGGTGCCCGTCGACGGCGGGACCCTGGCGGCGTCGGGGTGGTATTCACGCTCCGACGGCAAGGGCTGGACCAACATGCCGGACCACCCGTGAGTCCGTCACTCCTTCTGGGTACGACCGAACGGGTCGCGCTCACCGACCTGGTCCACCGGTACGCCGCCCTCGTCGACGCGGGCGAGGTCGCCGCGGTGGCTGCCCTCTTCACCGAGGACGGGGTGCTCGCGACGCCGTCTCCTCCTCGGGTGCTGGACCCGGATACCGAGCACCACGGCCGCGCGGCCGTCGTGGACGCACTGGGCGCGCTTGCTGCGATGGACGCGACCTTCCATGCGGTCACCGGTGCGGTCTTCGACACCGGCCACGATGCAGGTACGGCGACCGGGCGGGTGAACGGGTTCGCGCACCACGTGAGCCGACGCCACGGCGAACCCGTCGACCTCGTCTGGGCCGTGCGATACCGCGACGACTACGTGCACGTCGATGCACCGGACGTGTGGCGCTTCAGCCGCCGGGCCGTGCACGTGGCGTTCGTGGAGACCCGACCGCTGAAGGTGGCGCGGACTCCTTGATCCTCCCCGCCAACTGAGACAGCGCGGACTTTCGACATGACCCCACCCGGCGTCCGCCGGGAATCAACGACCTGAAGGAGATCGCACGTGGACGACGTACGCAGCTGCTACATCGATGGCGCCTGGCGCGAGGGCGGGGCGGCCGACGTCGTCGTGACCAGCGCCGCCGACGGCGTCGACCTGGCCCGCTTCGCCGGTGCCGGCCCAGCGGACGCCGACGCAGCCGTCGCGGCTGCACGGGCGGCCTGGCCGACATGGGCCGCGACTCCGGTCACCGAACGGGCGGCGGTGCTCCGGACGGCCGCGGATCTGCTGGAGAAGCGCGCCGACGAGATCGCTCGCACGGCGGCGCTGGAAATCGGCACGCCGATCCGGATGGCGGCGGGAATCCATGCGCAGCTCCCGGCGGCCGCGATGCGCGACGTCGCCGATCAGGCGGAGGCGTTCGTGACCGAGGAGCAGGTGGGCAATTCGCTCGTGCTCCGGGAGTCGGCCGGGGTGGCCGTGGCGATCACGGCCTGGAACTACCCGCTCTACCAGTTTGCGACGAAGGTCATTCCCGCCATCGCCGCAGGATGCACCGTCGTGGCCAAGCCTTCCGAGTTGGCGCCACTCACCACGATGATGCTCACCGAGGCGCTGGAGGAAGCAGGCCTCCCCCGCGGCGTACTGGGACTCCTGATCGGCACCGGGCCCATGGCCGGTGAACCGCTGGTCGCGCACCCCGAGGTCGACGTGGTCAGCTTCACCGGGTCGACCTCGGTGGGTGTGCGGATCGGCGAGGTTGCGGCCTCCGGCGTCAAGCGGGTGGCCCTGGAGCTCGGCGGGAAGTCGGCCAACGTGCTGCTCGACGACGTCGATGTCGCCACTGCCCTGCCGGCGTCGATCTCGAGCTGGCTGATCAACAACTCCCAGACCTGCGCTGCCCTGACCCGCATGGTCGTGCCGCGAAGCCGACTCGCCGAGGTCGAGCAGGCGCTGCTCAAGGACCTGGCCGCTCGCCCGGTCGGGCACCCGCTCGACGAGGACACCCAGGTCGGTCCCCTGATCTCACCGGCGCAGCGGGAGCGTGTCGTCTCCTACATCGAGTCCGGTGTCCTGGAGGGAGCCCGCCTGCTGGCCGGTGGAGCCGAGCGTCCGCCGGACCTCCCCGAGGCAGGGAACTACGTGTCCCCGACGATCTTCACCGACGTCACCCCGGACATGACCATCGCCCGGGAGGAGATTTTCGGCCCGGTCCTCTGCGTGATCCCCGTCGACTCGGAGGACGAGGCGATCCAGGTCGCCAACGACACGTCGTACGGACTCTCCGGTGCGGTGTGGTCGGCGGATCCGGAGCGGGCGCTCACGGTGGCCCGACAGTTGCGGACCGGGCAGGTCACGGTGAATGGCGGCGCCTTCAATCTGCGGGCGCCCTTCGGTGGCTACAAGTTCTCCGGCATCGGTCGCGAAGGCGGACGGTTCGGGCTGGATGAGTACTACGAGACGAAGGCGGTGCAGCTGTGAGCAGCTCCGGAATCACGATCAAGGCGGCGGTGCTCGGAACCGCACCCGGCAACCTCACGGTCGAGGACGTCGTCCTCGACGACCACCTGGAGGCCCACGAGGTCAGGGTCCGGGTGGTGGCGTGCGGGTTGTGCCACAGCGACCTGCACATCCTCGACGCGAGCCTGCCGACCCCACTGCCCA
>JAKDNC010000033.1 GCA_030452025.1 Nocardioides sp.
GCTGGGCGTGCCCACGGCGGGGCGCCGTCGCCGCGTGACGGTCACGGAATCAGGCGGCCAGGCGGTGGCGCTAGCCGCGGCGTGGTGCGACGCCAAGCAGCGCGTCGATCTCGCCTTGGCTCAGCGGCCCCTCGGCTTCGCTGGCGGCGATGATCAGACTCGTGGTGAGTTCCACCTCGGCCAGGAGCTCGTTGTCCTCGAGCGTGACGTCGAACTGATCGTGCACGCCTGACTCCTTTTGCGTTAGCGAAGCTCCCCGGCCCGATCCTGGGCAACTTCTCACGTCCCATAGTGCCCTTTCCGCGGTCAGGCACCTACCCGAATACGGGGGAAGTAGTCATCAAATGGCCCACTTGGACACAACACAAGGCCCCGGACCGTGCGGTCCGGGGCCTTGCATCAAAGAATCGGGCCAGTAGCCCTTCTTCGTCTAACTCAGTCTGTCAGTGACAGATCAGAGCGGGCGAACGTTCTCCGCCTGGGGACCCTTGGGGCCCTGCGTGACGTCGAACTCGACCTTCTGGTTCTCGTCCAGCGACTTGTAGCCGTTGGTCTGGATTGCCGAGTAGTGCACGAAGACGTCGTCGCCGCCGTCCTCCTGCGCAATGAAGCCGAAACCCTTCTCGGCGTTGAACCACTTTACGGTGCCCTGAGCCATTGCTCGATACTCCTTAGTCGGGGCGAGAAGCCGTCACTTCAACGGCTCCACATGGGATGCGGTGACACTGCGCTCCGACTCGTGAGTTCTCACGAAGAAGAAACGCCGTTGGATCACGTACTCCGCGGGCGTCAGCCATACTGGAACTTGCAACCATGCATGGATGAGCCTACCAACACACCGGCGAAATGGAACGATCGCCGCCGATGAACTTCTGCGGGCCCTTCGTTTGCTTCGCGCCCAGGCCCCCGGACACGCCCCACAACCCAGCAGTCCGAGACGCTGACTCACCAGAGCCAGGCACCCTGCGACTGCCCCACATCCCTGCCCCACAAGGGCTCTGGGATCCGCGGAGGATTCAGTCCCACGTCGAAACGGACGAGGCCACGCAAAATGCAGGGAAGGACCCCGACGAGTCGTCGGGGTCCTTCCCTGCGTGCCTGAAGTCAGCGCAAGCTGCTCAAGGTCCTCAGCCGAGGCTCTTGATCACGTCCGGGTTCTCCTTGACCCAGGTCGCGACGGCCTGCTCCTCATCGCCTTCGTTGTCCACGACCAACTTCTCCAGGGAGCCGTACTGGTCGTCGTCGAGCTTGAGATTGCCCATCATCTCGGCGACCTCGGGGAAGTCGTCGCTGAAGCCGTCAGTGGCGATCGCGTTGAGCGTCTCGGGCTCACCCAAGGCACCCTTGGGGTCCTCGAGGTCCTTGACCGGGAACTCACTGTTGGCCCAGAACGGGCGCCACAGGGTGACGACGACGTCGTCCTTGTTCTTCACGGCCTTGCCGAGCTCGGCGAGCATGGCGGTGGTCGAGGACTCCACGAGGGTGAAGTCGTCGCCCAGGCCGTAGTCGGGAATGACGTTGTCCTTGACCGCCTTGGTCAGCCCGGCGCCGGCCTCGATGCCGATGATCTTCCCGTCGAGGTCACTGGCCATGCCCTTGAGGTCCTCGATCGAGTCGATGTCCATGTAGTCGGGCACGGCCATGGTCAGCTTGGCGTTGTCGTAGTAGGCGCCGAGGTCCTCGAGATCGTCGCCGTACTTCTCCATGTAGGACTTGTGGGTGACCTCCGGCCAGGCGGACGGGTAGATGTCGACGTCGCCCTTGGCCACGCCGGTGTAGAGCGGGGCCGCATCGGGGATCTCATCGATCTTGACGGTGTAACCCTTCTCCTCCAAGACGTTCTTCCAGAGGTAGGCCAGGCTCAGGCCGTCCGTCCACGACGGGATGATCCCCAGGGTGACGGTGCCACCTTCACCGGTTGCCTCGTCGTCGTCGCCGTCGCCGCCGCAGGCCGCGAGCGGAAGGAGAAGGGCCATCAAGCCGGCGACCAGCCCGACTCCTCGTAGTGTCCTCGTGCGCTTCATTCGTGGTTCCTCTCTCTTTTGCTCACGGTCCGGGGATCCCGGTTCCGTCATGTCTTGTTTGTGTCTAGAAGGCGACGCCGCCGGTGGCAGCTGTGCCGGGAGGCCGCGCGTATGCCTCCGGGGGGAGGTTGTCGCCCCCCTGCTGATCCGGCCCGTTCGGCGTCGACTTGTTTTTGCGGGAACGGCCGATGATCGCCCTCAGCCGCCCTTTGCCCGGGCGGCGGTTGCCGACCGAGGCAGTGCAACGGTCGAGGTAGATCGCCAGGATCACCACCGACAGGCCGGCCTCGAAGCCGAGCCCGACGTCGAGCCGCTGGAGCGCCGAGATCACTGCACCACCGAGGCCGCCGCCGCCGATCAGGCCCGCGACGACCGCCATGGACAGGGCCAGCATGATCACCTGGTTGACACCGGCCATCACGGTCGGCATGGCCAGCGGCATCTGGATGCCGCCGAGAATCTGGCGCGGGGTGCCGCCGAAGGCCTGGCCCGCCTCAACCACCTCGGCGTCGACCTGGCGGATGCCGAGCTCGGTGAGGCGCACGCCGGGTGGCAACGCGAAGATGACCGTCGCGACGAGGCCACCGGCCGGGCCGAGACCGAAGAGGGTGACCACCGGGACCAGCCAGACGAAGGCCGGCATGGTCTGCATCAGGTCCATCACTGGGCGCACCGTGCTGCTGAAGCGCTGCCATCGCGCGGCCGCGATGCCGATCGGGATGCCGATCACCAGCGCCACCAGCGTCGCCAGGAAGACCAGCGCCAGGGTGTCCATGGTGTTGTCCCACTGGTCCATGCCGATGACCAGCACCAGGCCGACCAGAGAGACGAGCGCGATCTTCCAGTCCCGCAGCAGCCACGCAAGCAGCGAGAAGATGATCGCCATCACCAGCATGTCCGGGGACATGAGCAGGTCGGCCAGGGAGTTGTTCAGGTTCTCGAGAGAGTCGCCGAAGTTGTTGAGCGCCTCGCCGAAGTGGTCATCGACCCAGTTGAAGGCGGTGTCGACCCATTCCCCGAGGTTGATCCGCGGGATGCCGGAGTCGACAGTTTCCCAGAGCATCATGCGTGTGCTCCTTCCGAGGAGGCTGCATCGGGGTCGCCCACCGACGTGACGGCAGGCCCGGCGACGCTCCCGAGCGCGTTGAGCAGGGTGACCCGCGGGATCACGCCGACCAGCCGGTCGCCGTCGACGACGGCGAGGGCGGCGGGGCTCTCCGCGGAGGCGGTGAACAGGTCAGCGACCGCGACGTCCGGCGCCACGACCACGGCGGGCTGGAGGATCGAGCCGAGCGAGTCCTCGCCGGCCTCCACAGCCTTGGCAATGTCGGCCTCCATGACGACCCCGCGCAAGCGCCGGTCCCTGTCGACGACCATCAACGCGGACATCTGGTTCTCCCGAATCAGTTTGTGGGCGCTGCGCGGGCCCTGCTCGGAGCCGAGCACGGCGACCGGCGCTTCCATCACCGACGAAGCGGTGAGCACGCGGGTGCGGTCGACGTCCTGGACGAACTGGGCCACATAGTCGTTGGCGGGATCGTTGAGGATCTGCTCGGAGGTCCCGATCTGCACGATCTGTCCGTCGCGCATCATCGCGATCCGGTCGCCGAGGCGCATCGCTTCATTGAGGTCGTGGGTGATGAACAGGATCGTCTTGTCGAACCTGTGCTGCAGCTCGACGAGCTGGTCCTGCATCTCGCGACGGATCAACGGGTCGAGCGCACTGAACGCCTCGTCCATCAAGATGAGGTCGGTGCCGGCAGCGAGCGCGCGGGCCAGACCCACGCGCTGGCGCATGCCGCCGGACAGCTCGTCCGGCATCGACCCGCCCCAGCCGCCGAGGCCCACCAGCGAGAGGGCGTCGTCTGCCCGCTTCTCCCGGTCGGCGCGATTCATGCCATTCAGCTTGAGTGCGTACGCCGCGTTGTCACCGACGGTGCGGTGCGGGAGCAGCGCGAAGTGCTGGAAGACCATGCTGACGCTGTCGCGGCGCACCTTGCGCAGGGCGCGGGCGCTGAGCGACTTCAACTCATGACCGGCTAGCTTCACGCTCCCGTCGGTGGGCATGAAGAGCCCGTTCGCCATCCGGATCAGCGTGGACTTTCCGGATCCGGACAGCCCCATCACGACGAAGATCTCGCCCTCTTTGACTGAGAAGGACGCGTCAATGACCGCGGCAGTCAGTCCGGCATCGCGTAGGTCGTCCCGGGTCTCGCCGGCCTTGAGGCGTCGTACGCCCGCCTCTGCCTTGCGCCCGAAGACCTTGTAGACGTTGTTGGCTTCGATCACTGGCAAAGTGGTTGGTCTCCCCGGCCATGGACACCGGCCCTGACGCCGACATCGCTGGACGACGGCCCTTCTGCGTCCGCCTGACGGCTGCAGTCCCCGAGAAATGGACGGATGGTTGGATCCACCAACGGCTGCCGCGCCCCTCAATCTAACCCATACCGGACCTCAAGCGGGGACTGCCCCGCAAGACGTTAGACAGTCGTGACCCGGCGCGACACTGCGTGAATCATCACGAATCGTCCGGAGCGCCGTGACTCCCACCCGCCACAACCGCCTCCGTGGCCCCGCGCAAGCACGTGGGAAAGCCCTCGGTGCGGGGCCAGACGCTGCCTGTCCGCGACGGTACTGTCGAGGTCGGGCACACTTGGGAGGGACCACCTTGGACAGCGACCCCACGCTGACGCGGGCGATGCTGACGCGGGCGATGCTGGTCGGCGAGAGCACGTCGTACGGAGAGTGGTCGCCGTTGGAAGCGCGTCGCGGGCCTGCCGTGGTCCTCGAGCACCGCGACCCGGGCCCGCGGTGACGGCTCTGCTCCTGGTGGGCGCCGGCCACGCACACCTCCACGTCGTGCAGCGCACAGACGAACTGGCTGCCGCCGGCTATCGGGTCCACCTCCTGGCTCCGCGGCACTTCGACTACAGCGGTGTCGCCTCGGCGATCGCCGCGGGCGCGCTGTCCAGCGGCGTGGGGAGGATCAATGTGCGCGAGCTGGCCGGCGTCCACGGCGTGGAGTTCCACGAGGGCACGCTGGAGTCCATCGACCCGGAGACGCGGATCGCGGTGACGTCGGAGGGAGCCCACCTGTCCTATGACGTGCTCTCCCTCAACATCGGCAGCGTCGTGGATCCGTGCGGCATGCGCGTCCACCCCGCCGTCCTGAGGGTGAAGCCGTTGAGCGGACTCACTGATCTGGATGTCCGACTACGCGAGTCGGCTCGACACTCGGGCGCCACAGTCACGGTCGTGGGCGGCGGCGCGACTGGCCTGGAGCTGGCCTCACACCTGGCCGTCCGCCGGGACATCGTGCAGGTCAGGTTGGTCGAGTCCGGACCGGTCGTCGGTGCAGACCTGCCCATAGGCGCACGCAGACGGATCGGGCGGCTCCTCGCTGCGCGAGGTGTCGACGTCCGCACCGGGTGCGTGGTGCGCGAGATCAACCAGCGACAGCTGGTCTGTAGCGACGGGACCGCAATGCCCCACGATGTCGCGGTGCTCGCGACCGGGCTGGCCGCACCTCCGCTGCTGGCCGAGCTCGGACTCGGAAATGAGAACGGGGTGCCGGTGCGAGCGACCCTCCAGCACGTGGACCGGGACGAAATCTACGCGCTGGGCGACTGCGCACGCTTTCTCCCGGGCCCGTTGCCCCGAATCGGCGTGCACGGCGTCCGGCAGGGACCTGTACTGCAACGGAGCCTGCTCGCGCGACTTCGGGGAGAGCCGCTGCCGGTGTACGACCCCCCGCGGCGTGCACTGTCGATCCTCGATCTCGGCGACGGCGTCGCCCTCGCTGTCCGGGGTCGCTGGTGGTGGTACGGCTCCGGGCCACTGCGCCTCAAGCGATTCATCGATCGACGGTGGCTGAGGACATATCGAGAGGGAGGTCCCACTCCCCGGCCGGAGTGACCTGGTCAGACCACGAGGCGGGATACGGGTGTCCCCCCATGGGAACCTTGCACCTCGGACGGGCGATGGGCCGGCGCGCAGGACCGACCCGATAGGAGCGGCGACCAGTGTCGGACAAGGAATTCCAGGACTGCAGCCCGACGCGGGAAGAGTTCTCCGCAGTCAGCGGGTTTCCTGATCGTGACTGAATCTCGACCCCCGGATGACGGTGCCCGCAAGTCCTCGTTCGGCGAGCTGGTGGAGCCCGAGATCGAGGTCCTGCTTCGGGTGGCGCTCACCATCACCTCGAACCGGGCCGATGCCGAGGACCTGGTCCAGGAGTCCCTGCTTCGCGCCTACCGGGCGATCGACCGGTTCGACGGCCGACACCCGCGAGCCTGGCTGCTGACCATCCTGCGCAACACCAACGCCAACCTGCATCGCCGCCGGCGACCGGGAACCATCGGCGACTGGGAACTCATCCGGACTGCCAGGCCGGCCTTCGGCAGGGCGGAGCTGCCCAGTGCCGAAGACAGCTTCATCAACGATGAACTGCACGCGAATCTCGACACAGCCGTTCGTGCCCTTGACCCCCGCTTCCGGACCGCTCTCATCCTCGTCGACGTGCACGACCTGAGCTACTCCGAGGCTGCCGCGGTGATGGGGGTTCCCGTCGGCACGGTCATGTCGCGACTCAGTCGTGCACGTGACCGTGTCCGCAAGTCCCTACGACTCAGCCCACTCACCCGAGGAGACCTGTCATGACCGGGACTCTGCGCCAGATGCTCACCTGCCACTGGTCCGCGCGCCGCATCCAGCGCTATCTCGACGCTGACCCTGCCGCCCCACTCACGCCCGGGGAGGTGGCCCGACTCGAAGGACATCTCGCGACCTGTGAGAGGTGCACCCGGATCGTGCAGGAGCACCGGACACTGCACCGGGCGTTGTCCCGGTGGTCCGGCGCAACGAGTGTCGACTCCCGATCGGTCGACCGCGTTCGGGAGTTCCTGTCCACCATCGACGACCAAGACCCCACGTGAGCGTCGACAAGCCGACCCCCACCCCAGCTCCAGCCGCCTCGCAGGACGAACCCTGGGATCTCCTGGTCGTCGGTGGTGGGACGGCCGGGATCGTCGGGGCGAAGACCGCCGCGCAGCTCGGCGCCCGGGTCCTCCTCGTGGAGCGGGAGCGCACCGGGGGCGACTGTCTGTGGACCGGCTGTGTCCCGTCCAAGGCACTCCTCGCTGCCGCGGGCGTGGCAGCGGACGCGCGCAACGGGCACCGGTTCGGCATCGCGGTCACCGACCTCTCCGTCGACTTCGCGAAGGTGATGGACCACGTGCGAGCGTCGATCCAGCACATCGCACCCGCCGACTCGGTCGAAGCTCTGGAGGGGGCGTCGGTCTCCGTCCGCACGGCGACCGCCCGGTTCACCGGGCCGGACTCGGCCGAGGTCGACGGATCACCCGTGCGGTTTCGACAGGCGCTCGTGGCCACGGGCGCCTCATCTGCCGTTCCACCGATCCCCGGTCTGGGCGACATCGACCACCTGACCAGCGACACGCTCTGGGGACTGAGCGACCTCCCGACCGAGCTGGTGATCCTCGGCGGCGGGAGCATCGGCTGCGAGCTGGGGCAGGCATTCGTCCGCCTCGGCAGCAAGGTCTCCGTGGTCGAGGGCGCTCCCACGATCCTGCCTCGCGAGGACCCTCTCGCGGCAGCGGAGCTGACCCGTGCGCTGGTCGAGGACGGGATCGACCTCCACACCGGCTCAGGAGTCGCCAGGGTCGAGTCCACCGCGCCAGGATCCGGGGTGCTCCACCTCGAGAGCGGAAAGCAGGTGCCCTTCTCCTGTCTTCTGGTGGCCGTGGGGCGAGCCCCACGAACCAGTGGCATCGGGCTGGCTGCCGCCGGGGTCGAGGTCGACGACCGCGGGTTCGTCCAGGTCGACCCCCTCCTGCGGACCAGCAGTCCACGCATCTGGGCCGCCGGCGACCTCACCGGCCACCCACAGTTCACCCACACCGCAGGCGTGCACGCGAGCCTGGCCGCCTCGAACGCCATTCTGGGGGTACGCCGAAAGGCCGACCCGGCTGTGGTGCCGCGGGTCATATTCACCGACCCCGAAGTCGCTGCAGTCGGCCTCGACACCGGCACGATCGGGCGCGGGCTGCGCACTGTCGACTGGCCCCATTCTCACGTCGACCGGGCGGTCGCCTCGGGAGCGATCGGCGGCTTCACCCGGCTCGTGGTCGACAAGCGTGGTCACATTCTCGGCGCCACAGTTGTCGGGCCACGAGCAGGCGAGACTCTCGGTGAGCTGACCCTGGCGATCACCCGCGGGCTCACGACTCGCGATCTGGCCGGGGTGATGCACGCCTACCCGACGTACAACGACGGGCCGTGGAACGCCGCGGTCTCCGACGTCCGGGCACAGCTCGCGCGACCGACCACGCAGCGCGCCCTGAGCGCTCTGGCGCGGGCCCGCGCCTGGTGGGTCAGGCGGGATCGTTGACGAACCCTCCCACTCGGGTGCCGGACGTCGGTCAGGACAGGTCCCGGAATCCGGCCACGATGCGCTGGACGGCGCTCACGCCAACCACCGCCGCCCACCCGAGGGCGATCACCCCCGCATGATCGGGGATGACCAGCCACACCGAGTGCACCAGGATGGTTTCGGTTCCCTCCGCGAGACCGCCGAGGAAGCTCAGCGAGCGGCCGTCGTCGCGTTGCCTCCCGGTCCGCTCGGCAATGGATGAGAACGCCAGGAACGCCGTGCCGTTGACGTAGTAGGCCAACAGCACCAGCAGGAACGGGAGCCAGTCGGCGTCGTACTGACGGGTGGCGCCGACGGCCACCCCGACCACCGTCGCCCCATACACGAGGAAGTCGGCTGTGATGTCCAGGAAGCCGCCAGCCTCGGACCCGCTTGATTGTGCGGAGCCGCCGGGATCACCGCCGCGGCGTCTGCGCGCCAGGGGGCCGTCCAGTCCGTCCATCGCGCGGGAGAACACCCACAGCCCCAGGGCCCACCACCACAGTTGCCCGGCGGCGGCTGCCGCACTGGCCAGCCCGGTGGCCAGGCCCAGGAGACTCAGCCGGTTCGGGCTGACCCACGAGCGGTCGACGAGCCCGGCCAACCGGGACAGGGGCCGGTCCAGGACTCGGCGGGCGGTCGCGTCAAGCATGACTGGGGTCCTCGGTGGAGTGGTCCCCGGGACGCGAGTTGAGCCGTCGCGCCCCCCAGGATCCGCCGACGATGAGCACGACGAGCGCAGAGCCGGCAGCAGCCAGACCCCAGGGATTGGTTCCGTAAGCCCCCAAGGCGGCATAGGCAAGGCTGCCCGGAGCCATCCCGAGCGCGCTCCCCACCGCGTAGTGGCGGAACCTGACTCCGGACAGACCGGAGGCGTAGTTGATGGCCAGGAAGGGCACGAGCGGGACCAGACGAACAATGAGAACCGCGGACAGTCCGTGATCTGCGAGCAGTGTGTCGACGCGTGCCATGCGCCCACGGATGAGCCGGTCGACGGCCTCACGCCCGAGCAGCCTTCCCACACCGAAGGAGATGAGCGCCCCGACCAGTGCACCGGCAAGGGAAAGGGCGGCGCCGGCCCACAGGCCGAAAAGTGCCCCTCCTGCGGCGGTGAGCAGCGCCTTGGGACAGGGAATGAGGGCCAGGGTCGCGTACAGGGCGAAGAACAGGATGGGGCCAGCGGGACCGGCGGCGGCGACACGCGACCTCATCGCCGCGATGTCGGGGGTCCCGAGGACGAGAGCGAGGCCGACAGCGGCGACCAGGATGAGCACCAGCGCACCCGCCTTGACGAGGACAGCTCGACCCATGCGTGCTCCTGACTCGTCGTTGGGGTGGACTTCCTGCCTCGGGAAGTCCCCGAGCATCTCGAAGTGTTCCCGACGTGATGTGATTCCTTCCCCGGAGGTCCGATGTCCCCGCGTCTTGTCCGACTGATCCTTCCAGCCGCGCTGGTCGGACTGGCCGCCTGCGCTGCCCCGGCACCCCCCGCTGGGTCCACGTCCGAGGATCGTTCGTGGTCGCAGATCTCCGAGCAGGCAGCAGGGCAGACGGTCGACCTGTGGATGTACGGCGGCGACCGGCAGGGCAATGCCTACGTGGACGACGTGCTCACCCCGGCTGCGGCCGAGCTCGGCGTGACCTTGAGACGCGTGCCGGTTGCGGACACCAAGGACGCCATGACCCGGATCCTGGCCGAGCGGCAGGCGGGAAGCGAGGACGGCGCCGTGGACCTGGTGTGGGTCAACGGTGACAACTTCGCGACCGGCAAGCAGGCCGACGCCTGGCGCTGTGGATGGTCCTCGCAGCTTCCGAACATGAAGTTCGTGGCGCCCGACGACGCACTGGTCACCCAGGACTTCGGGACAGCGGTGGAGGGCTGCGAGGCACCGTGGCACAAGGCGCAGTTCACGCTTGTCTACGACTCGGCACGGGTCGCAGAGCCGCCGACGTCGATGTCGGGTGTCCTCCAGTGGGCGCAGGACCATCCCGGACGGTTCACCTACCCGGCGCCACCCGACTTCACCGGGTCGGTCTTCATCCGACAGGCCCTCTACAGCGCCTCGGGTGGATACGCGCAAGTCCCGGCGCAGTTCGACCAGGACGCGTACGACGAGCTGGCCCCCGATCTCTGGAAGGCGCTGAAGGACGTGGCGCCGTCGCTGTGGCGCCAGGGGCGGACCTATCCTCGTGACTCGGTGGCACTGGATCGGCTCTACGCAGACGGAGAGGTCGACATGACGATGACCTACGGACCCGCCACCCTGACCAAGCTCGTCGCCGAAGGCACCTTCCCGGCGACCACCCGCGTCCTCCCCCTTGACGAGGGGACCATCGGCAACGCCAGCTTCCTCGCCATTCCGTCCTCGGCGGGCGACGCCGAGGGCGCGATGGTGGTGGCCGACCTGGCCCTCTCCCCCGAGCAACAGGCGCTCAAGGCCGCCCCGGAAACCTGGGGCCAGTTCACCGTGCTCGACACCGATCTGCTCAGCGGTTCGGATCAGGGACGGTTCGACGACCTTCCGGCCTCCGACGTCGTCCCGGCCTACGACGTGCTCTCACGCAACGCCAACCCCGAGCTGGCCTCGGCCTGGGTGGGGCCACTCGACGAGGGTTGGCGCCGAGTCGTGCTCGGTGCCGGATCGTGACCCACGTCCAGTCCACCAGCCCGGAGACCAGGGATGGACGCCGAGCGACCGAGGCTCTCGGCGGGGCACGCCTCGTGGCGCCCGCGGTGCTCCTGGTCCTGGTGGTCACCGGTACGGCGCTCGGCGCCGTGGTTGCCACAAGTCTCGGTCTGCTGCCGCTGGTGGGGCAGCCCCGACTCAGCGTCGACGGATTCACCGTGGTGGCAGGCGATCTGCGCGCTGCGACGCAGGAGTCACTGCTCATTGCCGCCACCGCGACCCTCTTTGCCGCGGTCATCGGGCTCGCCATCGCCACCGTGGTCCTGCGCGCGGGTCGTGGCCGACGGATCGTCATCGTTCTGACCGTCGTGGTGCTGACGGTGCCACACCTGGTGGGTGCGGCCGCGACAGGCCTGCTGCTCTCCGACGTGGGGCTCCTCCAGCGCTGGACCGGGATCCCGGCAACCTCGTGGCCCGAGCTGGTGGGCGGGCGTTGGCCCTGGGCAACCGTGCTCGAGCTCGCCTGGAAGGAGTCGTCCTTCGTGGCCCTGGTCGTCATCGCGTCCGCCGGGCGGCACTATGCGGACCTGCGTGAGGTGGCCGCGGTGCTCGGCGCAGCCCCGCGTGCGCAGTGGCGACGTGTCCTGCTGCCGCTCTCCGCGCCCGCCCTCGCGTCGGCCTCGCTGATCGTCTTCGTCTACTCGCTCGGCACCTACGAGGTGGCCCGACTGCTCGGGCGTGCCTACCCTGACCCACTTCCGGTGATGGCCTACCGACTCTTCACCGACATCGACGTTGCTGCGCGCCCCCAGGCAGCGGCAACCGCCGTGGTCGCGACGGGGCTGGCGCTCCTCTCTGCTGTGATCTGCCTTCCGCTCGCGCGGCGACTCGGGGCCGACCGATGAGGCGCCACGGCCCTGGTCCGGACGCTCCCCGGCCACGCCGCACCGTGGTCCCGGCGTTGTTGGTGTTCTGGTTGGTGATTCCGCTGACCCCACTGTTGATGTGGGCAACTGCCACGCGATGGTCGGGCGTGGCGCGGCTGCCGCAGGACTTCGGGCTTCACGGGTGGCAGGAAGCCCTGGACGCGGGGGTGATCGCGGCGCTGGTCCGTTCCGGGCTCCTGGGAGTGGCGGTCGCGTTGATCGCGACGCCCCTCGGTGTGATGGCGGGACGGGCGTTGGGGTGGCGTCTGCTCCACCGATCCGCACTACCGTCGTTGGTGTTGCTCGGGCCGGTCGTGCTGGCCCCGTTCGCGGTGGCGATGGGTCTGGACGTCGTCATCCTCCGCCTGGGAGTCCCGGGCGAGATCGCGGTCGTGCTTGTCCTGAGTGTGTTCGCGCTGCCCTACACCACCTTCACCATGCGTGCCACCTACCTCGGGCTCGACCCAGCCCTGGAGGAGCAGGCCCGGGTCCTGGGCGCCACCCCAGGCCGGGCTCGACGTCGGGTCACACTTCCGGCCGCTTCCACCGGTCTCGTCACTGCCACGGGACTGGCCTTCCTGGTCGGGTGGAGCGACTACGTGGTCACCCTGCTGATCGGAGGCGGCCAGATCGTCACTGCGCCCATGCTGATCGGGGCCTCTGCTGCCGGATCCGGAAACGACGCCCTCACTTCGACGCTGGCCATCTCCGTCAGCTTGCCACCCATGCTGGCCCTGGGGGCCTTCACCTACGCGGTTGCACGCCGCAGGAGGGCTGCGCACTCATGACCGCAGCTATGCACCTGTCCTCGATCACCCACCGCCACCCGGGCGCCACACCAGCGACGCTGGTTGACGTCGACCTCGAGGTGCCCGACGGTGCGATGATCGCCGTTCTCGGACCCTCAGGATCAGGCAAGACCACCCTGCTCAGGGTCGCGGCGGGTCTGGAGCGGCCGGAGTCGGGCGACGTGCTGCTCGACGGAGCCAGCGTCCTGGATGTGCCACCGGAACGGCGCGATCTCACCGTGATGTTCCAGCAGCCGCATCTCTTCCCTCACCTGAACGTGCTGGACAACGTGGCCTTTGCGGACCGGTTGCGTGGCCAGAGCCGATCACAGAGCAGGACTGCGGCGCAGCGCTACCTGGACCTGGTCCATCTGGGCGACCTCGGCGCACGCAGGCCCCGGCAGCTGTCCGGTGGCCAGGAACAACGCGTTGCCCTGGCCCGGGCTCTTGCCGCCAGCCGTCGGGTCCTCCTGCTCGACGAGCCGTTCAGCGCCCTCGACACCGGCCTACGGTCGTCGATGCATCAGCTGCTGGGCGAGGTTCGTGCAGCTCTCGACCCCACGATCGTCATGGTGACCCACGACCTCGACGAGGCCGGGCTGGCCGACCTGGTCGCCGTGCTCGTCGAGGGACGAATCGAGCAGGTCGACCGGATCGAGGCGCTCTACACAGCGCCGAAAACGTTGGCGGTCGCCCGGCTCGTCGGCGGCTTCAACGAGCTGTCCGGCAGGGTCGAGGCGGGTGCACACCACTCGAGCCTGGGCTCCTTCCCCGTTCCCGGAGACGTGGAGGCGCAGGGACCAGCGATTCTTCTCGTTCGCAAGGAACGACTCGGACTGGCACCCGCGGATGCGAGCAACGTCGCCGGACTCGTGGTGCAGGTACGCCAATCCGGCCCGCACCAGGACGTGGTCGTGGAGCTCGACCATCCATTGACCCGAGAAAGGCCACGGCTGTCCATCGAGGCGAGGCTGGGAACCGACCTCCGCCCGGGCGACCGGACCGGCGTGCTCATTCCCTCGTCCGACGCTGTGTGGGCCGTGCGTGACCCCGGCTCCGGCGAGTCGCGCGGCGCGGGTGAGGCGGACCTCACGCCGGCTGATCTCGACAACGCGACCAACCCTCGAGCAGAGACCCGAAGTGCCACCTGAGGCTGGTGCACGACGACGCGACGGGTGGATCGCACTGCTCCCGCCAGATGCGCATCGCGCTCCCCACCTGCTCGATCGTGACCCGGCCCGCGGCCACGCTCGCTCGGCG
>JAKDNC010000573.1 GCA_030452025.1 Nocardioides sp.
CACGATCGGGCTCGATGTAGTGGCCCGCGGTGATCACCGACGAGGTGTGTCCGAGGAACGTAGCGGCCGCGTCCGTGCCGACGCCGCGAGCGATCACAGTCGCCCCGGTCCGCCGATACCAGCGCAGGCTGATCCCGCTGCCGTCGAGGTCTGCGAGCTGGAGGAACTCACGGAACGTGCGGCGAACGTTGTAAGGGCTGAGCGGGGTTCCGCTCCGACTGGCGAAGATGGTGCGGGTGCGGGCATCGCCAGGCATGGCAGCGATACGGCGCCGCAGCACGTCGGCCGCGAACTCGGGCACGGGGACGCGTCTGATGGAGGCGTCGCTCTTGGGTCGAGGTTGACGCTCGGCTCCGCTCCCCTTGCGCTGCACGACGGTGCCGTTGACGCTCGCGACCATCCCGGACGGCAGGTCCTCGATGTCGCAGGGGCGGAGTGCGAGCACTTCGCCGGGACGCATGGCGGTGCCCAGCAGGACCTCGATGATGTCGCGGACCTGACCGTCGGGTTTGGGACCGGGGAGGCCCGGTTCGCTCCGCCATCTCGTGGCCGCCGCACGGATCGCGGCGATCTGGTCAATCGTCAGCGCCTGCGGTGTCGACTTGGTCCGGCGCAGCTGCGACGTACCGTCCACCGGGTTCCGAGTAATGGCGTCGTGACGCAGCGCGTACCCGAAGAGCATGTTGAGCATCGTCCGGCTCTGCTTGGCCTGCGACGGCGACACTTTCGCCTGCCTCGCCAGGAACCACTCAACCCGACCGGTGGTCACCTCGGCGAGGGTGTAGTGCTCGAAGGCGGGCCGGACGTGGAGCCGCAGGCCGGTCCGGTAGTTCTCCTTGGTGTTGCCAGCCAGGTCTCGCAGCTCGAGGTCAGCCAGCCACAGGTCCGCGAGATCGGAGAACGAGCTCGTGGGCCGCAGCAAGCCGGAGCTCGGGAGAGATGGTCGCTCGCGGATGCGTTCCATCAGCCGGGTGCGCGCGGCGGCTGCGGTGGGGCCGGACGCTCTGACCTGGCGAAGGCGGCCGTCGAGGTCGCGGAGGCGGGTCTCCGCCACCACGCGACTGCCTTGCCGGCGGGTGTTGATCGCGCCGTGGGTGCCGATCGGCGTGCGCGGTCTTCCAGTGCGCATCAGCCGGCCCGGCGGGGGTGCCGCTCGGCGTCGTCGGCCTCCAGCTGGGCGAGCCAGGCATCGACCTCGCTCACCCGGAACCGCAGCTCACGGCCGACCCGGAACCCCCGCGGGCCGCGGCCGTGGCTGCGCAGGTCGTACAGGGTCTGGACGGTGACGCCGAGCTGGGTGGCGAGCTGGGACAGGGTGAGGACGGGCCCCAGCGCGGTCTCGGGGTGTGTGGTGGTCTTCATACAGACCAGGTGCGCCAGGCCCGCCGCGCGAGGCCGAGAGCGGCCCAGACGGGCCGAGGAGGTCGGCCTATCGATCGACTTTGTGCTGACTTTCTGCTGAGGTGCCACTGCCTGCTCCTGATTTCAGGATCCTTGCAGGCTTCTGACCAGCGGGTTTGGTGGAGCTGAGGGGATTCGAACCCCTGACCTTCTCATTGCGAACGAGACGCGCTACCAACTGCGCCACAGCCCCAGTGCGCCCAACCTACTGGCGCGAACAGAAAAGATAGCACCACGGCGGGCGCCCCTTCGAATCGGGAGCAGGCCGAATCGGTCAGGAGCCGACCGCCCGGCGCTCTTCTCCGCCTTCGTCCTTGCGGGCAGCCTTCTCGGCGGCGGCGGCCTCGCGGGCGATCTCGGTCGATTCCTCGGTGCGACCCGAGGTCCAGGCGCCGGGTTCGCCAAGGTCGATGGTGCGCACCGAACGACGGGCAGCGGCCGGCTTGTCGACGTACGTCGGGAGTGTGATTGGCAGGGGGTCCCACAGATCCGTGTCCACACGCGCCATCGTGGCGGTCTCTGCGGACTCAGTGACCTCGTCGAAACCTTGGGCGTTGCGGGCCACGTCGTAGTCGGCAGGGACCTCCCCCTCCGACTCTGGGTTCGACTCCGCGTCTTCGCCCAGCTCCGAGGCAGTCTCCTCGACCACCCGGGGGGCGATGAGTGCGCCGTCCGCAGCGATCTCGGACTTGACCATCAGGCGGCAGGCCACCAGCCAAGCGATGAGAACGGCGGCGGGGATCGCCTGCCAGACCCAACCGAACAGGTCGGCAGCCGCAAGGGCAGCCACGAGGACGTTGAGTGCGAGGATGACGCTGAACACGTTGCGTCGGCGGGCGGTGGCGCGGCGCGTCGCGGCACGTCGGGCGCGGATCTGGGCAGGTGTCGCCGGCGCAACGGCCGCCGCGGCGGACTCCTTGACCGTGACTGTGCTCGACGAAGCGGCACGTCCGGGGGTCAGCACCAGGCGAGCGTCACGCTTGTTGACCGGTTCGCGACGGGCGAGAACCCGCATCGTGTGCGAGAAACGGTCCACAGACCGACTCTTGGCGACCTCGTCGTGGTGACGAAGGGCTTTGGGGATCAGATAGACGGCCCACGCGATGGCGAGGGCTACGAAGATCATTCCGGACAGGTCCACGCCTAGAGATTAAGAGCGATAGCGCAGTAGGCAGTGGATGTCCATAGGTGTGTCGCAAAACAACTGGCGTGACTCGAGTGATTCACAGGGTGTTCTCAGCCTCCCGCGTTCCGTGCAGTTCGCACCTCGAAAGGGCCCATCGCCATGTTCTATGCACGGAACGCCGGGGGCAAGGGGCCGCGAAACGGTCAGGCCTCGAGCCGGGC
>JAKDNC010000574.1 GCA_030452025.1 Nocardioides sp.
GCGCTCGACGTCGGCACCTGCGCAGAAGTGCTTTCCGGTGCTGGTCAGCAGGACGACCCGCACGGCGGGGTCATCAGCCGCCTCCGCCAACACAGCGATGAGCCGGTTGCGCTGCTCGGGGTTGATCGCGTTGGCAGCGTCCGGCCGGTTCAACGTGATCCGTCCGATGCCGTCGCCCGATTCCCACAGGACGGCGTCCGGGGCGAGTGCGCCGTGGTCGGCAGTGCTCATTGGCGGTAACTCCTCCATCGGGGATATCTAGCTCCCATCATGACTCAAGTGTCATCTGTTGACAATCCTCGGTCAGTGCGCCACCGTCGGGATTTCGACAGTGAGAGGAAGGCACGGCGATGACCAACCCATCCATCACCGGTGGGACTTCGCTCGAGCAGAGGCTCGGAGCGTACGTCTTGCCCGGCGCAGCACCTGACCCGCGCGCCGCTCTGGCCGACGCTCACGTCGCCCGCGAGCTCGGACTCGGGGCGCTGTGGATCGGGGAGCGCTACGACTCCAAGGATCTGCCGTCGCTGGCGGGTGCGCTCAGTCAGGCTGCCGAGGGCCTGGGCATCGGCGCGGCCGTCACCCACCCCTACGTCCGGCATCCTGTGGTCCTTGCCTCCATGGGGCAGACACTGCAGGCACTGACCGGCGGCGCCTTCAGGCTCGGATTGGGACGCTCGGCCGATTGGCGTTGGAAGGCCTACGGGCTGCCGTCGCCGACCCGGCGTGCACTCGGGGACATGGCAAGCATCCTGCGCCGGCTGTGGTCCGGTGAAACGGTGGAGTACGAAGGGCCGCTGGGCACTTTCGCGAGCCTCAGGCTGCCCCAGGTAATCGAGCTGCCACCGCCCCCGCTGTTGCTCGCAGCCGTGGGGCCCAAGTCCCTCGAGCTGGCTGGCGCCGCCTATGACGGAGTGATCCTGCATCCGTTGCTGACGGTGCAAGGGGTGGCAGACTCCCTGGCCCATGTACGCCGAGGGGCCGAACGCTCCGGACGCGACCCCGACGCCGTCCACTGTGTCGCAGTCGTCGTGACAGCACCCGGACTGGACGAGCGGCAGACGGCAGTGGCCGTACAAGCGCGTGGTGCCGGCTACCTTGCCGTCCCCGGGCTCGGTGACTCCATCGCTGAGGCTAATGGCTGGGCTGCGTCGGACCTGGCGGCGTTTCGCGCGCAATCCCTGCTGAGTTCACCTCGCGCCGGAGCCGCGGGCAAGGGCCTGACCCCGGAGGAGATGGTGGCGGCCGCCCGAGCGCTTCCCGAGGACTGGTTCACGAGCGGCGCGGCCATCGGCTCCCCCATGGAGTGCGTTGCACGACTGGACGACTACGTCGAAGCCGGAGTGGACGAGATCATCCTTCACGGGGCGCGCATGGACCAACTCGGTCCCCTGTTGGGCGCTGCTCGCGACCGCGGCCAGGCGCACGAGAGGAGGCTGGGATGAGCCACGACCCATCGCCGATGCCCGCACTGCGCCCATGGCTGGCACGAAAATGGAGCGAGGATGTCGAGGAAGATCTGCTCGAACTCAAGATCGAGCAGGTGTCCCGTCCCAAGGTCGGCCAGTCCAACGAGACGGTGCTGTTCACGGCCACCGCCACCCGCACGGATGGCCACCGGCTGCGTGAGGACCTGGTGTTGCGCGTCCAGCCTCCACCCGACGGCATCTTCGATGAACCCGATGTCGTGCGCGAAGCCCGTGTGTTGCAGGGATTGGACCGAGCAGCGGGCGTCCCGGTGCCTCGAGTTCGGTGGGTGGAGCCCGCGTCGGATCTGTTGGGGCGTCCCTTCTTCGTCATGGCCCAGGTGCCGGGCCGAGTGCCAGGCGCCAAGCCGTCGATCCACAGCGCTGGCTGGCTGCCCACGCTGAGTGCAGACGAACGCCGGACCCTGTGGGACTCAGCGATGGACACGTTGGTCGCGGTGCATCAGACCGACTGGCGCAGTGATCTGGACTTCCTCCGGCAGGGCGGTGATGCCGACCATCTCGCAGCACACCTGCGCCGTCTGACTGGCTGGTATGAGAACACCGTCCGCGGGCGGGCCTATCCGATCACGGACGCCGCCCTGCGGTGGCTCCACGAGGGACTGCCGAACCTAACCCCCTCGGAGAGCGTTCTCGTGTGGGGCGATGCCCGCGTCGGCAACATGCTCTTCGGCCCCGACCACCGGGTCGCAGCGGCACTGGACTGGGAGGTCGCCACTGTCGGGCCGGCCCAGATCGATGTGGCCCATTGGCTGGTTTTCGACGAGTTCGCCACGGTCTCGACTCCTGCCTTGGACGGGTTCCCCGACAAGGAGGCCAGCATTGAGGCGTACGTCTCTCGCAGCGGCCGCCCTCTGCCCGACCTCGACTACTACGAGGTCTTACAGTGTTTCTTCCTGGCCACCACCTTGATCCGGCAGACCGACGCCCGCGTGCGTGTCGGTGACCTGGATCCCTCCACGACGATGGGCCATGGCAACGTGGTGACCGTCCTTCTGGCTCGGCGCCTCGGCTTGACGGCGCCGGAAATCTCGGCCGACTATCACCGGCACCGCCAAGACCCGGCCGAGCAGAAGGAGCAGCCGTCGTGACAGAGCCGAGCCTCCCTGCCTTCGCGGCACACGTCGGTGGCTCGTTGACCAAAGAGCACCTCGACGATCTCACGCCGTTGGTGGGCCGATCGACGTGCCAGTTGGTGTTCGGCAACATCGTCGTGGCACCGCATCCCGGCCGTTGGCACGCCCTCGCCATCG
>JAKDNC010000034.1 GCA_030452025.1 Nocardioides sp.
TGCGGCCCGAGCGGTGCAGGTAGGCCTTGTGCTCGACCGGCGGGTCCGCGTGAACCACGAGCGCCACGTCGTCGACGTGGATGCCGCGGGCCGCGATGTCAGTGGCAACCAGCGTGGTGGCCTTGCCGGAGTGGAACGCATCCATGTTGCGGGTGCGCGCGTTCTGGCTCAGGTTGCCGTGCAGGTCGACCGACGGGACGCCGTTCTTGTTCAGCTGACGGGCCAGCGCCTTGGCGCCGTGCTTGGTGCGGGTGAAAATCACCGTGCGGCCGGGGGCACTGGCGAGGTCCACCAGGACCGGGACGCGGTGCTCACGGTTCAGGTGCAGCACGTGGTGGCTCATCGTCGAGATCGGCGACTGGGCCGAGTCGGCCTCGTGGGTCACGGGCTGGTTGAGGAACCGCTTCACGATCACGTTGATCGCGTTGTCGAGCGTCGCGGAGAAGAGCAGCCGCTGGCCGTTCTTCGGCGTCCGGTCCATGATCCGGCGCACGCCCGGCAGGAAGCCGAGGTCTGCCATGTGGTCGGCCTCGTCGAGGATGGTGACCTCGATGTCGCCGAGGTCGCAGTGGCCCTGACCGATGAGGTCCTCGAGACGTCCGGGGCAGGCCAGGACAATGTCGACGCCCTTGCGCAGACCCTGGACCTGCGGGTTCTGCCCGACGCCACCGAAGATGGTCAGCGTGGTCAGTCCGGCGGCCTGGGCCAGCGGCTTGAGCGCTTCGTGGATCTGACCCACGAGCTCACGTGTCGGCGCAAGGATCAGCGCGCGGGGCGCCTTGCTGCGCGGCTTGCGGCCACTGGCCTGGAGCCGGGTGACGAGCGGGATGGCGAAGGCGAACGTCTTGCCGGAGCCGGTGCGGCCCCGACCGAGTACGTCGCGCCCGGCCAGCGAGTCCGGAAGGGTCGCGGCCTGGATGGGAGTGGGAATGGTGATACCGGCCTGGGTGAGCACATCAGTGATGTGTGCGGGCACGCCGAGGTCGGCAAATGAAGAGGAAGACAAGAGAATTCGCTATCCGTTGGTGTGTCTCACCACGGTCGATCAGAAGGCGCAGAATGGCAGCTGCGTGAGCTGCGCGCCGACAACCCGAGGCAAGACTGAACGGGTTGCTGAATACAACGTTACGGGACGCGACCGATTATCGGAGAATCCTGTGCCGTGATCCCGGACTCATTCGAGCGACTCATTCGATCAGCGGAACTCGAGCACCCCGTCATCGATGTCGCTCTTCCGGATCGTCTTCACGTCGTGGAAGTAGCTCTGCTCCAGCTTCCACGGCTCCCGGTCACCCTGCTTGGGCAGCTTGTCCAGGGACCGCAGGACGTAGCCGGCCTCGAAGTCCATGAACGGCCCCTCCGCGACCCCCTCCTCGCGGCGCGGGACGACGGTCGTCGCACCCGTGTCGTCCAAGTGGGAGAGCAGCCGCGAGACGAACTCGGCGACCAGGTCGGCCTTCAGCGTCCAGGACGCGTTGGTGTAGCCGATCGTGTAGGCGAAGTTGGGGATGCCGCTGAGCATCAGCGCGCGGTAGGCCATCGTCTCGGGCAGCTTGATCGGCTCGCCGTCGACGGTCATCTCGACGCCACCGAAAGCGAGCAGGTTGAGCCCGGTCGCAGTGATGATGATGTCGGCCTCGATCTGGGCACCGGAGTTGAGCAGGATCCCGTTCTCGGTGAAGGTGTCGATCGTGTCGGTGACGATCTCGGCCTTGCCCTTGCGCAGTGCCTTGAAGAGGTCGCCGTCCGGCACCAGGCACAGTCGCTGGTCCCACGGGCCGTACGTCGGCTTGAAGTGGACGTCGACCGGGTAGTCCTCGGGCAGCATCTTCCTGGTCATCCGGCGAATCGCAGCGCGGACCAGCTTCGGCCGCTTCTGGCTGAGGTTGAACAGGGCACTGGCCTGGGCGATGTTCTTGAGCCGGGTGATGTCGTAGGCCAGCTTCTGCGGCAGGACCTTCCGCAGGCCGATCGCGATCGGGTCACGCTCCCCCAGGGAGAGGATGTACGTCGGGGAGCGCTGCAGCATCGTGACACCGGCCGCGTCGTCGGCCATCGCGGGAACCAGCGTCACGGCGGTGGCGCCGGAGCCGATCACGACCACCTTCTTGCCCGTGTGGTCCAGCCCCTCGGGCCAGTGCTGCGGGTGCACGATCTCGCCCCGGAACCGGTCCCGGCCGACGAACTCGGGCGTGAACCCCTCGTCGTAGTCGTAATAGCCGCTGCAGCACCACAGGAAGTTGCAGGTGTACGACGTGGGCCCCTCCGCACCTTCGACCTCGACGGTCCATCGAGTCTGGTCGCTGTCCCAACTGGCCGCGACCACCCTGCGGTCGTATCGGATCCGGTCAGTGATGCCGTATTCCTCGGCGGTCTCGCGGACGTAGTCGAGGATCGAGGCGCCGTCGGCGAGCGCCTTGTCCCCCAGCCACGGCTTGAATCGGTAGCCCAGGGTGTACATGTCGGAGTCCGAGCGGACGCCGGGATAGCGGAAGAGGTCCCAGGTCCCGCCGCTGGCCGATCGGCCCTCGAGCAGGAGGTAGGAGCGCTCCGGGTGGTCCTGGACCAGGCGTGCGGCAGCCCCGATCCCGGAGAGCCCCGCGCCGATGATCAGGACGTCGACGTGTTCGGTCATGCACGCCAGACTACTGAATCTTGTTCAATTAGGGAACCGCGTGCGCGGCGGATCCTCATCCAAGGCGACCGGCTAGGGATGAGCTTGCGCAATGTCCGGTTCAGTTCGGCGGGTCGGGTCGCTGCTGGGATTGCTGGAGCAGGTAGCGCTGCAGCGCGGCCAGGTCGGGAGAGTGTCCGTCGACGCTCGGCTCGCGTCTGCCTGTCCCTGCGACGGGCCACTGGGGGCTGTACGGGGTCGGCAGGCTGCTGACGCGGCTCAGGTCACCGATGGCGATGGGGTCGGCGACCGAGTCGTAGTAGGCGACCAAGGCCTGCAGTCCGCATCCGTCGGGACGGCCGAGGTCGGAATCCGCGCGGCCTGCCTCAACGCCGCGGCGATCGTCGGTCGGTCCAGTGGCTGGAAGTGTCGTTGGTCGGTGACCTCGATGATGCGGTCGAGGCGGTGGTGGGTCGCGCAGCCCGCCGCTGATTGCTGATCCGAAACAGCGGCAGGAACCGGGCAAGGAGGTCAGGATCGACCCAGGTGTACGCGTCGGCCGCGGTGCCGTTGGTCAGGACCGCCCAGTAGACCCTCGTGCACCTCAGCCGTTCGGACGAATGGTGAGGCTCTGCTCGACGCGGCCGACCGGGCCGTCCGCGTCGTGCAGCACGCTACTGGTCAATCCCTGTCCGGAGGAGCCGAACATGACCTCGGTGTCGAACCCCAGCCACTCCCCGGCCGGCTGGCGGTGCAGATGCAAGGTGAGGTCAAGGTTGGGGAAGAGCCACTCTTTCGGCGATGCGCGGACCGCGATGCCGTTGGAGACGTCGACCAGCTTGAGGAAGTCGGCCACCGGGCCCACCTCCTCTTCGGCGACCAGCCTCACGTCGCTGCGCAGCCAGGCGCGTCCGCGGCCCGGCTCCGGACTCTCGACATAGCGCGCCTCGACGCTCGCGATGAACTCCCCTGGCCAGGTGAGGTTGAGCAGCGGGTCGTCGGACGCTGAGATCGAATCAGGGTGCGGCATCGGCTCCGGCGCTCCACCAGCGATCTGCGAGGTGTCGAACGCCAGCACCCGCCAGGCTCGCGCCCGCACCACGGCACGCCCGCGCCAGGTGACGACGGCCTCGAGCAGCTCGACAGTGCGACCGGGCCGGATCGTCTCGACGTGCAGGTCGAACTCGTCGATCCCGACCACCCCGAGAATGTCGACGCTGAGCCGGCTCAGGACCATCTGGTCGCGCGCCCCGGACGCGCGGCTGCGCTCCGCGACGTGTTCGTCGATCGCGTGCACGACCAGCCCCATCATCGGGCTGATGTGCTGCTCGGTGGTCGACCAGGCCCCGGCGGTCAGCTCGGTGGCACGGAACGTGCGGTCATCGACCCGGACAAAATAACTGCGCTGATCCGACATGCCGCGACTCTAGAAGAGTGCGCTGTAGGCGTTCAGCGCGGGCTGGCCACCGAGGTGGGCGTAGAGCACGTTCGAGCCCCGACCGATCGTGCCCCGGCCGACCAGGTCGATCAGCCCGGCCATCGACTTGCCCTCGTAGACGGGGTCGATGATCATTCCTTCGAGCCGGCCGGTCAGCCGGATCGCCTCGAGCGTCGAGTCGACGGGGACGCCGTACTCCTCACCGGCCCAGCCCTCGAGCACGGTGATCTCGTCCTCGCGCAGGTCCCGGCCCAGCTCGATGAGCTCTGCGGTGTTGCGCGCGATTCGGGCCACCTGCTCCCGGGTCTCCTCGATCTTGGCGCTGGCGTCGATGCCGATCACCCGGCGCGGTCGCCCACCGGCCTCCTCGAGTCCGGCGCAGCCGGCGATCATTCCGGCCTGGGTGGAGCCGGTCACCGCGCACACGACGATCGTGTCGAAGAAGACGCCCAACTCCTGCTCCTGCTGCTCGACCTCGAACGCCCAGTGGGCGAAGCCGAGTCCGCCGAGGCGGTGGTCGGAGGCACCGGCGGGGATGGCGTACGGCGTCCCCCCGCGGGCCTCGACGTCCTCGATCGCCTGCTTCCAGGAGTCCTTGAATCCGATCCCGAATCCAGCCGGGTCGAGGCGCACCTCGGCGCCCATGATCCGGCTCAGCAAAATGTTGCCGACGCGGTCGTTGACGGCGTCGGGCCAGTTCACCCACTTCTCCTGGACCAGGACGCAGTCCATCCCCAGCTTGGCGGCAACGGCGGCCACCTGGCGGGTGTGGTTGGACTGGTAGCCGCCGATGGAGACGAGGGTGTCGGCACCGGAGGCGATCGCGTCGGGGACGAGATACTCCAGCTTGCGGGTCTTGTTGCCGCCGAAGGCGAGGCCGGAGTTGACGTCCTCGCGCTTGGCCCAGATCGTCGGGCCGCCGAGGTGGGCGGTGAGTCGGTCGAGCCGGTGCACCGGGCTGGGGCCGAAGGTGAGCGGGTGGCGGGGGAAATCGGCGAGGCTCATTTCAGATTCCTTGCGGTTCGGGTCGGGGATCGAGGGAATGCCAGGTGTCGAAGGCATTGGCGGCTGCCTCGTCGACGGCACCGTCGGCGCAGAGCCGGATCAGCTGGTCGTGCCGGGTGATCGAGCCGCGCCCGACCAGCGTCGAGAAGCGGAGTCGCTCCGCGCGTCGCAGGGTGGGGGTGAACTGGTCGAGGACGGTGGAGATCGCGGCGTTCCCGGCGACCCGCACCGGGACCGAGTGCAGGTCGTCATCCGCCGCGAGAGCAGCCTCGACGTTCCCGGCCACGACCGCCGCAGCGAAGCGTTGATTCGCCTCCCGCATCTCGGCCAGATCGTCGTCCGACATGAGAGGGCACGCGGTCCGCACCGCGGTCTCGTGCATCGCGGCCACCACGTCACGGGCGTCCTGCACGACGCGCTGGTCGATCCCGCTCACGACGGTGGAGCGTCCGGGCCGAGCCACGACGAGACCTGCGTCGGCGAGGCGGAGCAGGGCCTCACGGACCGGCGTACGGCTCACTCCGAGCCAGGCGGCGAGATCGGTGTCGCGCAGCTGCTCGTCCGGGGCGAAGGTGCCGTCGACGATCGCGTCGCGGAGCCGGGTGAAGACGTCCTCGCGCAGAAGCGAGCGGTGCAGGGAGGGTCCGTCCGGGATGGGCATGCAATATATTGCACACCGCAAGGTCACTCCTGTCAAGACGACGGGCAGTCGCCCGTTGCGGGTGAGCCCCACGAGGGTGGCCCCGCGTTGAGATGTCTTCGAGCCACCACGCAGGTTCGACGGACGAGGGGGATCATGGGGCGACGACCGATGAACCCCCTCACCAGAATCCGCGCCTGGCGACGCCCCTCCGGCGCCAGTCTGCGCGCTGACGCGAGCGCGGGGTTGGTCCTCGGCGTGGAGAGTGTCCCCGACGGCCTCGCCAGCGGACTGCTGGCTGGCGTGAACCCGCTCTCGGGTCTCTACGGCTACCTCTTCGGCATGGTCGGAGCAGCGGCGGTCACCAGCAGCACCCTCATGGCCGTGCAGTCCACCGGGGCGATGGCCCTCGTCGTCGCAGACACCGACCTGCTCGCCGCTGAAGATCCCGAACGGGCACTGTTCACCCTCAGCGTGCTGACCGGGGCCGTGATGATCGCGGCGGGCTTCAGTCGTGCCGCGACGTTGCTGCGGTTCGTCCCCTCGGCGGTGATGACGGGATTCGTCTCGGGCATAGGCGTGAACATCGTGCTCGGTCAGCTTGCCAACTTCACCGGCTACGACGCTCCCGGCGAGAACCGGGTCATGCGCTCGCTGAACCTCCTTCTCCACCCGATGCGAGCCGATCCGGCGACCCTGCTGGTCGGCACTGCCACCATCGTCGCAATCGTGCTGCTCGGCCGCACGCCACTGCGCTCCCTGGGTCTCGTCGTGGCCGTGGTCGCCGGCTCGGTCCTCAGCGCCTGCCTCGCTGCGGCCGGACACGACATCCTCCTGGTCAGCAGCCTGGCGGAGGTGCCCCGCGCGCTCCCCGGCCCGGTGCTGCCCGTCCCCGGCGAGGCCCTGGGTCTGCTCCTGCCCGCACTGTCCCTGGCGTTCGTCGGACTCGTCCAAGGGGCAGCTGTCTCGGTCGGCGTACCCAACCCGGACGGGTCTGCCACCGACGCGTCGCGGGACTTCGTCGGGCAGGGCGCCGGCAACGTGGTTTCCGGACTCTTCCAGGGCATGCCGGTCGGAGGTTCGATGTCAGCCTCGGCGCTCGTCCACTCCGGCGGCGCACGCAGCAGGATCTCACTCTTCATCGCCGGCGCTGTGATGGCCGTGGTGATTCTGGTCCTGGGCGGCGCGGTCGGATACGTCGCGATGCCCGCCCTCGCCGCACTGCTGATCGTCGTCGGCATCTCCACCGTGCGCCCCGCGCAGGTGCAGTCAGTCATCCGGACGGGTCCGCTGCAGAGCGCGGTCATGGCAGTGACGTTCGCGCTCACCCTGCTCACCCCGCTCCAGTACGCCGTGCTCGCGGGCGTGGGTCTGGCCGTCATCCTCTACGTCGCCGAGCAGTCGAACAACCTGACTCTGCGCGCCATCGAGTTCAACCAAAGCGGCCGAATCCGGGAAGTTGATCCGCCAGACTTCGTGCCCGGGCACTCCGTGGTGGTGATCCAGCCCTACGGGCATCTCTTCTTCGCCAGTGCCCCGGTCCTTGCCGCCCAGCTCCCCGCAGTGCGGGAGGGCAGCGTCGGTTCGGTAGTCATCCTCCGGCTCCGCGGCGTTGACCATCTCGGTCTGGCGATGATCGATGTGCTCGGCCGATACGCGAGCGATCTCCAAGAGCACGGCTGCACCCTCAAGCTCGTGGTCGGCAGTGACGTCGTCCACCGCCAGATGGAGTCCGAGGGCCTGATCGAGCTGGTTGGTGAGCCTCACGTCTACCGGGGCAACCAGTGGCTCGGCGAGACGGTGCGGCGCGCCTACGCCGACGCCGAGATTCAGATCCAGGACGGCACTCCCGGAGAAGCTCGCCCATGAGCAACCCGTTCGACCGTCAGGCAGCGCGCGCGAGTGGATGGAAGAGCAGCTGGACGTGGCCGTCGATCTCGGTGCGCGTGGTGCCGATCCGGTAGACGCGCTCGAGCAGGCCCGTATCGAGCACCCCGTCAGGGGTGCCACGCCCGGCGACACGTCCGGCGTCCATCAGGACCAGGTCATCGCAGTAGCGCGCTGCCAGGTTCAGGTCGTGAAGCACCACGATCGCGCTCGTCGACACCTCGCGGATCAGCTGGAGGACCTCGTGCTGGTAGCGGATGTCGAGGTGGTTGGTCGGCTCATCGAGCAACAGGAAGTCCCCTTGCTGGGCCAGGGCGCGGGCGATCAGGACCCGCTGACGCTCCCCGCCGGAGAGGGCCACGAAGGCACGATCGGCGAGGTGCCACGCGCCGACCTGCTCAAGCGCCTCGGCGACCACACGGTGGTCCTCGGCGCCGGTGCGCTGGAAGGTGCCCAGTCGGGGCAGGCGACCCAGCATCACCATCTCGGCAACCGTCAGCGTGGACTCGCCGCCGGCCTCCTGGACCACCACCGAGAGGTGCCGGGCGATCGCCCGGGGCCCGAGGGCGGCGAGGGACTCGCCCTCGATGCTCACCTGACCGGCCGTCGGCTTCAGCGAGCCGTAGAGCAGTCGGAGCAGGGTGGTCTTTCCACTGCCATTGGGGCCGATCAGGCCGAGCACCCGTCCCGGCCGTGCCGCCAGGGAGACGTCGTCGACGACGTGGGCGTCGCCATAGGCGAAGTGGACGTTGCCGGCCTCGATCATGAGGTCTCCTCGAAGTGGTCGATGACCTTCTCCAGTCCGTCGACCGAGAGCGGTGTGGGCGGCTCGGCGTAGTTGAACAGCAACGGCATCACGTCGTCGTTGCGGACGGCAGTGAGGCTCGCAGCGCCGGGAAGGTCGGTGACCGCGTCAACCACCTGCTTCTCCTCGTCACCGGGATGGAGCAGGACCAACACGTCCGGGTCGCGGCTGAGCAGCTCCTCGAGGCTGACCTCGAAGACCCGCTTGTCGACCTCGGCGAAGACGTCCTCGAAGCCGGCAGCTTCGAGGATCGGGTGGGCCATGCTGCGCGTGCCATAGGCGTAGGTGACACCTCCGCCGATGGTCGGATAGAGCACCGCAGCGGTGCGGTTCTCCCCATCGGCGCGGGACTCGAGCCCGGCGAGCCGCTGCTTCAGGTCGGCGGTGGCCGCCTGTGCCTCATCGGCGCGGTTGAAGACGTCGCCGTACATCTCCATCTGGGAGAAGACGTCGTCGAATCCGGGCTCGTCGATCCCCTCCTCACACAGGCCGGGCTCCTCGAGCAGAGGGATGCTCACCGACTTCAGCGTTCCGCGGTCGAGGTTCTCCACCTCGCCGAGGACGAGGTCGGGCTCGCGGTCGATGACGACCTCCTTGGAGATCTGCAGGTGACCACCGGCGTCCGTCTTGCCGGTGAGCGCCGGGATCTCCTTGAGCTGCTCCCACGTCTGGTCGTCGTAGTACTCCCGCGGATACTCCCCGGCCCGCGTGCCGACCCGGTCGAGGGCGTCGAGGTCGGCCAGGAACGGGACAGCGGCGCTCTTGAGGAGTACGACGTTCTCCGGCTCCCGGTCGAAGGCGACTTCGGCGCCACAGTTCTCGACGGTGACCGGATACCCCTGCGCGGCAGGGCCCGAGTCATCCTCGGACCCCTCGACGAGACCGCAGGAGGTGAGGGTGAAGAGCGAGACGACGGCGAGGGTCGTCGTACGACGCCCGGAAAGGCTCGTGGACAGACTCATGGGCGGACTCATGGATGGGGGCTCCTAGGCAGTTGCGACATGGAGTCGACGGACGAGGATGAGCAGGAACGGGGCGCCGATCAGCGCGGTGATGATGCCGATCGGGACCTCCTGTGGGGCGAGGAGGCCGCGCGCGGCGATGTCGGCCCAGATCAGCAGGATGCCGCCCATCAGGGCGGCTACGGGAACGGCTCGTGTGTGCGCGGAGCCGACTGCGCGACGGGCGAGGTGCGGGACGACGAGTCCGATGAATCCGATGCTGCCGGAGGCCGCGACCACGACGCCGATGCACAGCGAGACCAGCGCCAGGAGAAGCGTGCGGAAGCGCTCCGGGGAGACACCGAGGGTCAGCGCGGTCTCGTCGCCGATCCCGAGGGCGTCGAGGTTGCGGCCGGCGAAGGTCAGCACCAGGACTGTGGCCAGCACGACGACGGCGACCAGGACCAGGGGGCTGCCCCACTCAGCGAGCGCGAGTGAACCGAGCAGCCAGAACATCACCGAACGGGAACCCTCGGCCTAGTCGGAGGCGAAGATCAAGAAGCTGGTCATCGCCGCGAGCGCGTATCCGACGGCGACACCGGCCAGCAGCAGTCGCACGGAGGTGACCCGGCCGCCGGAGCGGGCGATCAGGTAGACCAGCATCGACGCGGCGAGTGCGCCGGCGAAGGCGGTCGCGGGGAGTGCGTGCTCCCCGATCCCGAGGGTCACGCCGAAGAGGATCGATGCGGCAGCGCCGGTCGAGGCCCCCGAGTTGATGCCGAGCAGGTAGGGATCGGCAAGCATGTTGCGCACCATGGCTTGCAGGGCCATACCGCAGATGGAGAGACCGGCCCCGACCATCAGCGCGAGCAGCACCCGGGGCAGTCGGACGTCCCAGATGATCGCGTCACGTGGGGCGCTCCAGGTCGGGTCCTCCGGGGCAAGGAAGATGTGGTGCGAGATCACCTTCACCGCGTCCGAGAGCGGGACGTAGACCGCGCCGAGGGCAACCCCCGCGAAGGCTGAGACGACGGCGACGACGATCAGGGCGACGATCCACAGGCGCGCGCGCTGGGCCGTGCGACGGGCTCCGGCTCCTGCCCTAACCGCCTCCGTGGTCGCCACCGAGTCCTCCTTGTTGCAAAATCATTGCAACAAGGAGGTTAAGGCATCTGCGGGTCAGGCCACCTGTCGGGCTTCGATGAGTGCCTGATTGGCGGCGCGACGCTGCGCGGCGTCGTACGCCCGACGGACCTTGGAGCCTCCGGTGGTCAGCTTGTAGAGCGTGGCCGCCTGCTTGGGCAGGGTCTTCGCCGAAGTGTCGGCGAGGAGGCCGTTGGGCAGCGACAGCCGGACGACCTTGTGCCAGGCGGATCCGACCTGCCGCGGCAGCGACGCGGAGTGGTAGTTGAGGTCGTACTTCTCGAAGAGCGCCTTCACCCTCGGGGCGATCTCGGCGTAGCGACGGCTGGGCAGGTCCGGGAACAGGTGGTGCTCGATCTGGTGACTCAGGTTCCCGGTCATCAGGTGCATGAACCTCGAGCCGGTGATGTTGGCCGAGCCGAGCATCTGGCGGACATACCACTGCCCACGGGTCTCGTTCTCGGGGATCTCCTTGCGCTCGAAGGTCTCGACCCCTTCGGGGAAGTGACCGCACATGATCACCGAGTGGGTCCACAGGTTGCGCACCACGTTGGCGGTGAAGTTCGCCGCCAGTGTCGGCACCAAGGAACCGGTCGGGATAGACAGGGCCGGGTGCACGACGTAGTCCTTGGTCGCCTGGCCGCGGATCTTGCGCAGTGTGTTCTTCGCGTTGCGCTTGAACGCGTCGCTGCGCTTCTCCTTGGGGATGCGGAGGTTCTTGCCGAGCTCGAGGTCGTAGGCCGCGATGCCGTATTCGAAGAAGCAGGCATTGATGAAGTTCCACAACGGCTGACCGAGATGGAACGGGTGCCAGCGCTGGTCCTCGTCGACGCGCATGATGCCGTAGCCAAGGTCGTTGTCCTTGCCGACGATGTTGGTGAAGGTGTGGTGGATCTGGTTGTGCGAGTGCTTCCAGCCCTCCGAGGTCGAGGCGTTGTCCCACTCCCATGTGGTCGAGTGGATCTTCGGGTCGCGCATCCAGTCCCACTGGCCGTGCATGACGTTGTGGCCGATCTCCATGTTCTCCAAGATCTTGGCCACGCTCAGGCCGACGGTGCCGGCGACCCAGGCGGGCGGGAAGATGCTGGCCAGCAGTACCGCCCGCCTGCCGAGCTCGATCTTGCGCTGCACGTCGACGACCTTGCGGATGTACGCCGCGTCGACGGCGCCGCGCTCGTCGATGACGTCCTGGCGGATCGCGTCGAGCTCGATGCCGATCTGCTCGACGTCGGCCTCGCTCAGATGGGCGGTCGGGTTGACGGGCTTCTTTGTGATGGCAGTCATGTGGCTCTCCCTTGGTGGTCGGGGTGGCTCAGTGGTCGGGGTGGCTCAGTGGTCGAGGTGGCTCAGTGGTCGAGGTGACAGGGACCGGCGGCCGCATTGATGCAGGTCTGGATGGGCACGCCGCCGTTGTCGGTCTCTCCTGGGACCGCGGTGGTGATCTCTCCGTTGCGCAGGTCGCGGACCGCGCCCGACTTCAGCGGCAGCACGCAGCCGAAGCAGACGCCCATCCGGCATCCGCTGGGCATCAGGACGCCGGCCTCCTCGGCGGCGTCGAGGAGCGGGGTGGAGCCGTCGAGCTCGAGGGTGACCCCGGACCGGTCCAGGGCGAGTGTGCCGCCGTCGCCGGCGACCACGGTGGCCGGACGGAACTGCTCGGTGAAAAGGTCCAGACCCGCCGCCTCGTGGTGCGCGCCGAGCGCGTCGAGCAGGCCGGAGGGGCCACAGGCGTACGTCGTCCGCTCGGCCAGGTCGGGCACCAACGCCTCGAGTTGGTTGACGTCGAGGACCCCGTGCACGTCGTCGTAGCGGTCGACCAGGCGGATCATGCCGGCCTCGTCGAGGGTGCGCAGGTTGTCGATGAAGATCGAGTCCGGCTCGCTGGGGGCGACATGGACGACGACGATGTCGTGGTCCTTGCTGCGCTGGAGCGGGATTGCGCCCTCGTCGGTCACCGGGAAGAGATTCCGCAGCATTCCGATCACCGGGGTGACCCCGGAACCGGCGGTGACGAAGAGCGCCTTGACCGGGCTGTCACCGGGGAGCACGAACTCTCCGGTGGCCTGTTCGAGGTGGACCAGGGTGCCGGGACGCGAGTCGTGGACCAGGTGGTTGCTGACCTTGCCGTCGGGGACGGCTTTGACGGTGATCGAGATCCGGCTGTCGCTGCGGGGACCGTGGGTCAGCGAGTAGGCGCGCCAGTGGCGCACGCCGTCGACGTCGATCCCGATGCGGATGTATTGCCCCGGGACGTGGCCGGCCCAGTCCGCACCCGGGCGGATCACGATGGTCGCAGCGTCGGACGTCTCGGGGATGACCTGCTCGATCCGGCCGCGCAGGTCGGCTCCCGAGCGCAGCGGCGCGAAAAGGTCGAGGTAGTCGGCGGGGAGCAGGGGCGTCGTGGCGGCCTCGACGAAGCGGACCGCGCGATCGCGGAGCCGGGAGGAGGGGCGCGGGGCGTCCAGAAGGGCCATGACTCCATCCTGCTGGACGAACAGGACAAAGTCATGACGTCAGGACATGAACTTCCCATTGACTATTGATCATTGCGAACAATAATGCCGCGGATGGACGCAATCGTGCCGCTGCGTCCCGGGCTACTCGGTGTGCATTAACGTGGTGCCATCCTGCCGGTGCTTGACCCACTGGCTTGTTCAGACCGAACAATCAGGAGCGTCATGGTGCGTCGTACGACCCGCAACGCAACCGAGGGGATCGAGCTCTCGCCGGTCGCCGCGGCCGCCCTGCACGAGGAATTGCCCGCCGTCGCCGAGCGCACCGTCGCCGCGATCATCGACGAGGTGCCCAGCTATGCCAACGCCCTCAGCGGACCGATGGGCGAGACCATCCGTGGGGCGGTCGAGCTGGCGCTCGGAACGTTCCTGAAGCTGGCCGTCCGGAAGCGCGACTCCACCGCGACCCCGATGACCCCGGCCGTCGAGGGCGCCTACCAGCTCGGCCGCGGGGAGGCACGCAGCGGCCGGTCGATGGAGGCGCTCCTCGCGGCCTACCGGATCGGCGCCCGGGTCTCCTGGCGGGACCTGTCACGGGCGGTCGTCGAGCGCGGTATGCCGGCAGCCGAGCTCTCCGAGTTCGCCCAGCTCGTCTTCGCCTACATCGACGAGCTCTCTGCCGCCAGCGCTGCGGGCCACACCGACGAGCTGGAGAACACCGGTCGCGTCCGCCGCCGCAACCTCGACCGCCTGATCCGGGCGCTGCTCTCCCGGGCTCCGGCCGATGCCGTCAACGCCTCGGCCGAGCATGCCGAGTGGGAGCCACCCCCCGCGCTGAGCGCCGTACTGCTCCCCGCCTCACGGATCAGACAGCTGGTCACCCTGGTCGACCCGCGGTCGCTGCAGCCGACCGAGGACGTCCAGCTCCAGGTCGAGGACCGAGTGCTGCTGCTGGTCGCCGACACAGGCTCCCGAGCCGCGCGGCAGCGACTGCTGCGCGCAGTGGCGGGCGTGGACGCCGTGGTGGGTCCGACCATGGCGTGGACCGAGGCCGCTGCTTCCTACGAGCGTGCGCTGCGGGTGCACGCGCACGGCGTCGACGGGGACCACGACGCCG
>JAKDNC010000575.1 GCA_030452025.1 Nocardioides sp.
TGAGGTCTTCCAGACGGTCGCTCTGATGGTGCTCGAGCACCTCCGCGTCGTCGTGGATCTGATCCCACGGGACTCCGAGCACCCGGTGCAGGAAGGTCTCCAGCAATCTGTGGCGACGTATGACGCCACAGGCATGCTCCTTCCCGTGCGAGGTGAGTGCCACCCGTCCCCAGGCGACCTGCTCGACGAGCCCGGCCTGACGGAGTCGCCGGAGCATCGCGGTGACGGTAGGGGGCCGCACTCCCACCCTCTCGGCGATGACCGAGGTGGTCGCCGAGTCACCGAGGGAGGTGATCGCGAAGATTTCCTTGAGATAGTCCTCGACCGCAGCGGAGAGCTCGATGCTGCAGCAGTCAGCCGACCGCTCATGAAGTGTTGTCCCTGTCGCTGTCGCCATGCGCCGACATTAGAGTGATCTAATTCACGTTCCTGTCGCAATTTGAGATCCCGGGGCCATCAAAGCCGATCGGGTCACACGGGACCCCACGTCATCACGACACCCGCTGCCACGGCGGCCAAGGCCAGGGCGCCGACCCAAGGCGCGATCCGGTTGCCGATCTCGATCCGCCTCACGATGCATCGCGGAATGCTTTCGAGATCCACCACGCGCAGGCACAGCACCCGCAGCGACACCAGGAACCCGATCAGGATCCCTTCGAGCAGCAGCAGGGTCGCGATGTCCACGGCCGTCTCCTCAGTAGATGTTCGAGGGACGAACCATGCCCTCGGCCAGGTCACCGAAGCCGGGAGCCATGATCTCACCGGGGTGTCCGATGACTTCTTCGACTATGGCTGTTTCGGTGGTGATCAGGAGGGCCGCGATCGATGCTGCGCTCTCCAGAGCTGCTCGAGTGACCTTGAAGGGGTCGATGACCCCGTGCTCGGCCAGGTCGCAATACTCTCCGGTCACCGCGTCGAATCCCTGGCCTGCGGGCATGCCCGCAACCTTGGTGACGACTTCCTCCCCGTCGTATCCGGCGTTGATCGCGATCCATCGCAGGGGCTCGCCCAGCGCTTGACGCACGATGTCGCGCCCGACGGCTTCGTCACCGGTGAACTCGACCCCTGAGATGGCGTCGTGCGCCTGGACCAGGGCGGCGCCTCCGCCGGTGACCACTCCTTCTTCCATCGCGGCCCGGGTTGCACTGAGGGCATCGTCGACGCGCAGCATCCGTTCCTTGAGCTCGACGCTGGTGGCACCGCCGACCTTGATCGCGGCCACCGTTCCTGCGAGCCTCGCCAGCCGGAGCTGGAGGCTGTCCTTGTCGCCCTCGATCTTGGCTCGCTTGAACTGCGCCTCGAGCTGGGAGATCCGCCCGTCGAGGACGCTCTTCTCCCCGTGTCCCCCAACGATGGTCGTGGAGTGTTCGGTGATGGTGATCCGGTCGCACGACCCGAGGCTCTCGCGGGAGATCTCACTGAGCTCCACCCCGGTGTCCTTGGCGACCACCTGCCCGCCCAGGGCCAGCGCGAGGTCTTCGAGCTCGGCGACCCGGCGGTGGCCGAAGCCCGGCGCCCGCACCACGACCGACTCCATGGTGTTGTGCATGTTCCCACCGACCAGCAGTTGAAGGGCCGGGCCGGTGACGTCCTCGGCGAGGACCACCAGGGGCCGTTCTGCCCGCTTGGCGGCCTCGATGGTGGGCATAATGTCCTGGACCTGGTTGATCGTCTTGTTGGTCAGCAGGATCACCGGGTTGTCGTAGACCGCTTCCATCTTCTCCCGGTCGGTGACCATGTATCCAGAGATGTAGCCGTGGTCGAACTCGATGCCGTCGACCACGTCGACCGACATCCCAACCGTGTCGGACTCCTCGGTGGTCACGACGCCGTTCTGCCCGACCCGGAAGACAGCCTCGCCGATCACCTCGCCGATCGACTCGTCATCGCTCGCGGCGAGGGTCGCGATCCGGGTCAGATCCTCTTGGCTGGAGACCTCGGTGGCCTGTGCCGCCAGCGCTTCCACCAGGATCGGGACGGTGCGCTCGATACCTCGCCGTACGCGCATCGGGTTGGCCCCGGCCTCGACCGTGCGCATCCCCTCGTGCACCATCGACTGGGCGAGGACGGTGGCGGTCGTCGTGCCGTCCCCGACGACGCCATTGGTCTTCATCGCGACTTCCTTGACCAGCTGAGTACCCATGTTGGCAAAAGGTTCCCCCACCTGGATCTCGCGGGCAATCGTCACACCGTCGTTGGTGATGGTCGGCGGTCCGGTCAACTTCTCCAGGACCGCATTGCGCCCTTTGGGGCCAAGCGTGACCTTCACAGCATCGGCAAGTACGTTGACGCCGTGCTCGAGGGCTCGTCGAGCATCCTCGTTGAATCGCAGTTCCTTTGCCATGTCTCAAACAATCCTTCGCGTGTCAGTTCGTTGGTCTGATGGCCGGTGCCGGGTCAGGGCACCAAGATCGCCCGTCCCCGGACCTGTCCGTTGTTCAGATCGTCAAGCGCCTGCTGGAAGTCCTCGAGCTTGTAGGTCGTCGTGTGCAGGGTGACGCTGCCCTGGGCCGCGAGCACCATGAGCTCTTGCAGGTCGTTGTAGGAACCGACCAGGTTGCCGATGAAGTTGATCTCCGTGGAGATCACGTCGATGGTGGGCACGTTGATGTTCTCGCCGTAGCCCACGACGTAGTAGTTGCCCGCCCGGCGCAGCATCGCCACACCGTCCGCAGTCGCCCCGCCTTCCCCGACGAAGTCGACGACCGCTTCAGCGCCAACTCCCCCGGTC
>JAKDNC010000576.1 GCA_030452025.1 Nocardioides sp.
CAACCCAATCAGGTCGGCGTGTCAGGCCGTTTACACCGAAATTCCGACAGTCCCCTCTGAGACGCTGCGGCCACCGCTACCCGAGCCGGTAGGTGAGGGTACGTCCATCCGTGAGCAAGCCGGGGCAGGAGACGGGTTCTTTGCCTGGTTGTCCGCGTTCTGGGATCCGGGGGTGGTTTCGGGGGTGCGTTGTCGGTGGCGTCGTGTTGAGTCACGGGCATGGCAGAAATGGCAGCGGCGGATCGGGATCTCGACAGTGGTGAGACGCTCACCGCGGTCGAGGATGCGGTGGCTGCGCGTCGGGCCGCCGAGGTCGTGATCTTGCACCAGGCGGCGCGGTGGGCCGATCTGCACGGCGACCACGAGGGGGTCACCCTCCGACACGGCTCGACCGATCCCCAGGGTGAGCGGCGCGAGCACCCGGAATTCCGCCAGTTCGGTGGCGAGGGCACGCCCGTGGTGCACGAGTTCGCCACCGCTGAGCTCGGTGTGAGCCTCAGGGTGCATCCGTTGGGGGCCCGGTCATGGATGGCCGATGCCCTGGACCTGCGGCATCGGCTCACCGTGTTGTGGGAGCTCACCTTCGCGGATGCGCCGTTCGAGGTGTGGGTGTTGCGCAAGATCGCGGCGAAGACCCGCCACCTGGGCGAGGAGGCGGCCGGACTGGTCGCCGGTGACCTGGCACCCTTGGTGGCGTCGCTGCCTCCGGGCCGGCTGCTGGAGCGGCTGGACGCGCTGGTGATCCTGGCCGACGCCGCAGCCGATGAGGACGCGCGTCAGCAGGGGCTGGACCGGCGGTTCGCGAGGATCAACTCCTCTGACACGCGCGGGCTGAAGGGGCTCTACGCCAAGCTGGCCGCGGCTGATGCGGTCGTGGGGGATGCCCAGATCCAGCGGGTTGCGGAGGTCCTGTTGGCCCGCGACAAGGCTGCCGGCACCCCGCCCACCGAGCTGGACTCGATCGCGGTGGCCCGCTCCCGGGCCCTGGGCGTGCTGATCGCCGACCCCGCCACCGCCCTGGATCTGATCAACGGCGTCGACGGTGGCGACGAAGACCACGGGGATGCTGGCGCCGAGCACGGCACCACAAGCAGGCCCCCGACCCTGTCCACGCGGGTTGGCGCGGTGGTGCACCTGCATCTGTCCCACGACGCCCTGCAGATGCTCGCCAGGCACCGCACAACCAGTCAGACCTCCGACCACGGTGGGAACACCGGCGCGGTTGCCGGCGTGGGACGCCTCGAAGCCCACGGTCCGGTCAACCTCCACGAGGCCCTCGAGATCCTGGGACTCACCGACGTGACCATCCGCCCGGCGATCGACCCCAGCGCCACGGCACCAGCCGACACCTACGCCTTCACCGGTACCCTCCGTGAAGCGGTCCTCACCCGAACACCGGCCGACATCTATCCCTTCGCGACGTGCACAACCCACCACATGGACATCGACCACACCGTCGCTCACGAGGGGCGTGATGCCGACCATCCCGAGGGTGGGGACCCGGGCCAGACCCGGATCGAGAACGGCGGCCCGATGACACGACATCATCACCGGATCAAGACCCACGGCCCGATGGCGGTGCGACAACCCTTGCCGGACATCTATGTCTGGCAGAGCCCTCATCACAGGTATCGGTTGACCGACTCCACCGGCACCCACGACCTCGATCCGATGCTCGGCTCGGGCTTCTTCAGCGACGATCCGGTGGATCGTGCCCTGTCCACCCTGCGGCTCCGGGCCGACCTCGGACTCCTGGCAGCCTGACCGGGGACTCCCCGATCTCTCAGGTCCCGCTGGTCATGCCGTAGGCGCGTGTCGGCGAGATCGTGACGACGGCCCGCCCCTCCTCGACCATGGCGGCGCGGTAGGTCTCCCAGTCGTCGTGCTCGCCAGCCACCGCCCGGTAGACCTCGACGAGCTGGTCGACCGTCGCGTCATCGGCGGACTCGGCAACCGCCGAGAGGGATGCCTCGCCCTCGATGACGGCGTAGGAGAAGAAGCTCTCCCCGTTGACGTGCAGCGCGACCCACGACTCCCGCGCCATGTTGTGGAACTTGGCCCGATCGGCGGTGGTGGAGATCCGGATCCGGCCATCATCGCCGACGGTGTGCAGCACGTTGGACAGCTGGGGGCGGGAGTCCCGCCGGATCGTGGTCAGTGTCGACTCGCGTGTGGCGCGGGCCACTGCCAGTGCGTCGTGGAGGTCCATGTAGTCACAAGGACCTCGCAGCGTGCGCTATTCCCCGTGCTGTCCCTTCCTTCATCAGTTCATGTCCAGGGGTTGTCCCAGCGCCCGTCCGCCTTGGCCGCCTCGACCTCGACGGTCCCGCCGGGCCGCATCAACCCGGCTGCGGTGAGTGCATCGACCTTGGCGATGTTGATCCGGGACCACTTGCTGCGTGGCCGCCGACGTGTGTAGCGCTGGAGGTAGGTGTCCTCGTCACAGCGGCGGCGTACGGCCGAGACCCAGCCGTGGCAGAGCCCCACGTCGACCATCTCGTCCTCTGTGACCGAGACCAGGGACGAGTTCTTCTTCGCCGTGCGCACCCAGACGGCGCGGGACTTGGCGGGTTGGGGCCCCAGCCACGCGTCGAGCTCCGCACGGGTGGGCAGGTCCAGCACCGGCTCGCCGTCGATGGGCTCCATGGCGCCACCGTAGTCGGATCGTCGACAATGGTGTGATGGATCCCTTGGCGCCCGCCCTGCTCGCATACGACCAGGAGCTGCG
>JAKDNC010000577.1 GCA_030452025.1 Nocardioides sp.
CGACGGACCGGACATCGGCTGGTGGAAGGGCGACCGTCTGGTGGTCCGCCCCGACGCCCAGCATGTCCGGGGCATCGGCACAGCCCTGGTCCGTCGGGCGTGCACCACCGCTGAACAGCTCGGCGTCCTGCGCTTCGACGCCACGGTGCAGGCAGCCAACGAGGACATGTTCACACAGCTGGGCTGGGAGACCACCGGCCATGGACTGTTCTTCGGGGTTCCCCACGTGTCCATGCGATGGCCTCTGCACCGGGTCCGTGACCTTCTGGCGGCAACCAAGCAGCCATTGGGGCAGCTTCTGTCGGTGTTCTCCGTATTGTCAGGAGGCCCGGACGGATCTGCGTCACTCGGTGGCGCGGGGTTCGTCGGTGACGACGGCGCGCCCGTCCCCGGCAGTGATCTCGTCGCCGCCTGCGACGCGATCCTCCCGGCCATGGTCGACGCTGATCCCCGCTGGGCCGGGTGGTGCTCAGTGCTGGTGAACCTCAACGACCTGTCCGCGATGGGGGCGGAGCCGGTGGGGCTGCTGGATTCTGTGGCCGGGTACGACGGTGTGGACGTGGGCCGGGTACTCCAGGGGATGGCGGACGCCGCAGCCGCCTGGGGTGTCCCGGTTTTCGGTGGTCACACCCAGACAGGCGCGGCGCCGTCCCTGTCGGTGACGGCCCTGGGACGCACCGACCGGCCCGTCCCCGGCGGGGGTGGATCCATCGGCGATGACCTGAGCCTGACCGTTGACCTGGCAGGGCGCTGGCGTCCCGGATTCGAGGGACGGCAATGGGACTCCACGTCCTTCCGTACCGGGGAGGAACTGCGGCACCTCGGGGGTCTTGTCGCGGATGCCCGACCGTCCGCGGCGAAGGACGTGAGCATGGCGGGCATCGTGGGAACCTCCGGCATGCTCGCCGAAGCCCCCGGCACCGGCGTGACCCTGGATGTCTCCGCGATCCCGCGGCCGGACGGGACCACCGCCGGCGACTGGATGACCTGTTTCCCCGGCTTCGGCATGCTCACCGCCGATGCGCCGGGGACGGGTCGGATGGGCTCCCCATTGGCGGAGACTGCAGTGATCGGCCGTCTGACCCGGGAACCCGGGGTGCGTTTCCGTTGGCCCGACGGGGAGGAGACCGAGATCGCAACCACAGTCACCGGCCTCGGCAAGGTCACCGCAGTCCGTGCCGGCGAACACGGGTGACCAGAACTCTCCCCGGGGAACGGCGGTGAGGGCCTCCTTGCGCCACCCCCGGTTTAGTCGCAGGTCGTGTAGGGGTGCCATCGCAAATGGTCGGGTGTGCATGACAAATGGTCGGTTTCAGCCAGTGAACCGACAATTTGCGATGCACACCAGACAAGTTGTCATGCACACTCCGGCGATCACGCCATCGCGGTAGAGTTTCGGCACAGCAGTACAGCGGAGCACCGCGACAAACAGGACGGATCGCGCGGAGGCACCGAAAGGTCTGTGAGTCTCAAGCCAGGTCCAGGCCAATGTCCAGGGCCGTGACCGAGTGGGTGAGCGCACCAACCGCCAGTGAATCCACCCCTGCGGCGGCGTACCCACCAGCCACCTCCAGGCTCAGTCCGCCCGAGGACTCCAGCAGGACACCCGGTGCGATCCCGTCACGTAGACGCACCGCCTCCTCCGTGTCCGCGACCGTGAAGTTGTCCAGGAGAACCTGGTGCGGTGGGGTGTCCAGCCCCAGCACCCCACGCAACTGTCCCAGGTCATCGACCTCGACCTCGCACCACAGATCCGGGTTCCGGGCACGCACAGCGCAGTACGCTGACACCACACCTCCCCCGGCGACACCATGGTTGTCCTTCACCATCGCCTGGTCGGAGAGGTTGTAGCGGTGCGGGGAACCACCGCCGTGCACCACCGCCCGCTTCTGCAGCAGGCGCAATCCGGGAAGGGTCTTGCGGGAATCACGCACGACCACGCCCGTCCCCACAGCAGACACCCACCGCGCCGTGTGCGTCGCCACGCCGGAGGCATGCGACAGCACATTGAGCACCGTGCGCTCCAGCTGCAGCATCGCGCGGACCGGCCCGGTCAGCACACCGACCACCGAGCCCGGCGCGGCACGTGCCCCGTTGGTCACCGGGTCCTCCAGGTCAACGCGGCCACCGAGAACCTCAAGGTAGGGCGGCTCACCGGCTGCAGCGAGAACTGCGGCGACCGCGTCCACCCCGGAGACCACCCCGTCCTGCCGCGCCACGAGCAGTCCCCGACCATGGAGGTCGGCGGGCGCCGTCGCCAGCGTGGTGGCGTCCCCGGAGGCGATGTCCTCGGTCAACGCCACCCGTGCCAATGCAGAGAACACTCCCGGATCGGCTCCCAGGTCACCCAGGTCGGTCACGGGCAGGGAAGGACGACTCACTCCCCGCCTCCCGGTGTCCCGACGGAGATCATCCGCTCCACGGCCAGGCGCGCCTGGGCAGCCACGTCCGGCGCCACCTCCACCTCGTCCGCACCCAGCGCCAGGCAGCGCAGCAGCGCCGCCGGGGTGATCATCTTCATGTAGGGACACGATGCACGCTCGTTGACCGGGGCGAAGTCCACGTCCGGCGCGACGCCCTTGAGCTGGTGCAGCATGCCGATCTCCGTGGCGACCAGGACCTTGCCGCGTCCCGCGTCCGCCGCGGTCTTCGCCGAGGTCAGCATCTCGCCGGTCGAGAGCATGTGCACCCTGCCCGGGTCGATCACACCCTCGCCCGCCAGG
>JAKDNC010000578.1 GCA_030452025.1 Nocardioides sp.
TCCTGACCGACGTCGTCCTGCCGGACAGGGAGCGATCACCGTGGTCCGAGCTGGGGCGCCGGTTGCTGATGGCGACCGTCATCCTGGTCGGCACGGTGGTGATCGTGTGGCTGGACCGGCGTGGCTACGTCGACGGCAACGACCCGACCGGCAAGGTCGATCTGATCGACTCGATCTACTACACCACGGTCACGCTGAGCACCACCGGCTACGGCGACATCACCCCGGTGCACGAACGGGCCCGCTTGATCAACGCGTTCGTGATCACGCCGGCCCGTATCGCCTTCCTGGTGTTGTTGATTGGTACGACGCTCGAAGTGTTGGCCAGCCAGGGACGCGAAATGTTCCGGGTGGCCCGATGGAGGAGAAAGATGGATGAACACGTCGTCGTCATCGGCTACGGCACCAAGGGGCGCAGCGCTGCCGACACCCTGGTCCAGAACGGCCAGGACCCGGAGTCGATCGTGGTCGTCGATCCGCGGCCCACGGCGCGTGAGCAGGCCAACGCCGACGGCCTGGCGGTGATCGCAGGTGACGCCACCCGTCGAGAGGTGCTACGCCGCGCCGGCGTGGCCCGAGCGAGCCAGGTGATCATCACCACCGACCACGACGCCAACACGATGATGGCGACGCTGACGGTGCGACAGCTCAATCCGGACACCTACATCGTTGCCGCAGTCCGTGAACAGGACAATGTCCCGCTGGTCAAGCAGAGCGGCGCCGACTCGGTGGTCACCTCCAGCGAGGCGGTGGGACGTCTGCTGGGTCTCTCGTCGCTTTCGCCGAAGCTCGGTCAGGTGATGGATGACCTGATGAGCTATGGCACCGGTCTGGAGGTCGCCGAGCGCGAGCTGCTGGTCAAGGAGGTCGGCAAGCAACCGCAGTCCCTGCCCGACCAGGTGATCGCGGTGGTCCGCGACGAGCAGGTCTACCGCTACTTCGACCCGGTCGTGACCCAGCTGGCCCGTGGGGACAAGCTGATCGTCGTTCGCCCCGCGAAGGAGCAACCGTGGGCTCCGCGCCCCGGCACGCACAACGAGGACCCGTCTTCGGAGGACGACGACTGAGGCCGAGCTCGCGAACACCTCGGCCACGGGCCGATCTGCCCGGGGCTGGCGTTGCGGGGGGTGGCATCCGTCCCCGCAGGCGACGTCGCCTTGACCTCAGGTGGTGACGAGGCGCGATTGCCGTCGACTGGGGGATACCCCGACACCGCGGGACTAGGGAAGCGTCTCTGACCTGGGGAAACTCTGGTGGGCGATACTGGGTTCGAACCTTTGAGAAGCGGGCTATCAGACGACCCTCTCTGGCGTCCAGTTGTGCGGTAAACTCGCAGGTCAGAGGGCATATTGTCGAAAGACAAACGTGGACGCGAAGAGACAGAATCAGACGTCGTTGTTCCACGTATGTTCCACGAAAGGCGATACTGGAAGGTCAAAAGATGTCTCGGCAGCAGCACCCCGCACGGCGTAGTTTCGGCCGTGTCGAGCGGCTGCCTTCGGGCAACTACCGCGCCGGCTACACCGGCCCGGACGGCGAGCTCTACCGAGCCGAGACCACCTTCAGCGCCAAGGACGACGCCATCGCCTGGCTGTCGGCTCGGCGAGCCGAGATCCAGATGGAGGTCTGGGCGCCGGGCGTGGCGAACCGCGGCGCCACGCGGCGGGCCTTGCCGACGTTCCGGGCCTACGCAGACCTCTGGTTGGCGAACCGCCGGACCAAGGGACGCGAGTTGCGGCCGACGACCCGTCGGCAGTACCGGATGCTGCTCGACCAACTCATCCTCTCGACGTTCGGCGATCTGCGCATCGACAAGATCAGCCACGAGGACGTCAACGACTGGTACGACGCTCTGGCGCCCGGTCGGGAGACGATCCGCGCCCAGGCGTACAGCTTGCTGCGCACCATCTTTGCCAGCGCGGCGTCCGAGCGACCCACTCCGATGATCCCCTACAACCCGGCGCACCTCCGAGGGGCCGGGAGCACGAAGCGGGCTCACCAGGTGGAGCCGGCCACACTCAAGGAACTGGAAACGATCGTCGCTGAGTTGCCCGATCGTTATCAGTTGATGGCGCTGCTCGCGGCCTGGTGCGCGATGCGTTTCGGCGAGCTCGCCGAGTTGCGTCGTGGCGACCTCGACCTGCGGGCGAGCCGAGTCAAGATCCGTCGCGGCGTGGTGCGAGTCGACGGGAAGTTCATTGTGGGCCCGCCCAAAACCGATGCCGGCGTTCGTGACGTCGCGATCCCACCGCACCTGCTGCCGATGGTCAAACAGCACCTGGCGAAGCACACCGGGTCAGGCAGGGACGCATTGCTGTTTCCCGCTGCTGCCGATGACGACCACCACATGGCGCCCTCGACGCTCTACAAGGTCTACTACCCAGCCCGCACGGCTGCCGGCCGCCCGGATCTCCGCTGGCACGATCTGAGGCACACAGGTGCAGTCCTCGCCGCCCAGACCGGCGCCACGTTGGCCGAGCTGATGGGCCGACTGGGGCACTCGACTCCCGGCGCGGCGATGCGCTATCAGCATGCGGCAGCTGACCGAGACACTGAGATCGCGAGGCGTCTTTCCGCGCTCGCGGCATCGTCGGTGCCGGCTGAAAGGGTGGAACAGTGACTGAGACTTCGACATGGACCACCGAGTTTTATGAGGACGCCGTTGGACGTCGTCCAGTGGAACTCTGGATGGATACGCTCACTGTCGCCGAGTTCGCTGC
>JAKDNC010000579.1 GCA_030452025.1 Nocardioides sp.
CACACCAGCCACGTCGCCCACCAGCGAGATGAAGCCCTCCGAGACCAGGAACCCGACGGCGAGCTCGAAGTCGTCGCCGGGGGTGCGCATGGTGACCGCGAGCGTTCGGCCGGCGAGCCGGACCTCCATCGGCTCCTCCGCGGCCAGGGTGTCCGGCCGGTCGACCACGGCGTCGCCGCGGAGTCGCACCACCTTGCGACGGTCAGCGCGATGTCCCATGTCCCCAGAACCTACCCGTCCACGCTCGCCGGTGTCACAGCACGAGCTCGGGCCGGACCCGTTTGGCAGACCAGACTCGCTGGCGGCGGGCGGCCCACGTGGTCGCCAGGATCGCCACCACCAGCCAGGCCACGAGTGCCCCCACATCAGTGAGCACCCGCGCCTCGAGGCCGCCGTACATCAGCTGCCGCAGGCCGTCCACGGCGTAGCTCATCGGCAGCAGGTGGTGCAGCCAGTAGAGCGGCTCGGGGATGGTCTGCCACGGGAAGGTTCCGCCGGCGGTGACCAGTTGGGTCACCAGCAGCACGAGACCCAGGAACTGTCCGGGGGTGCCCAACCAGGCGTTGAGCGCGTGGACCACCGCGATGAAGGTGGCGGAGACCAGGATCAGGAAGGCGAGCGTGGCCGCCACGTTGGCGGGGTCGATGTCGAGGGCCAGCGTCAGGACCGCGAGCGCACAGCACATCTGCAGCGCGCCGATCAGCATCGGGGGATACCAGCCACCCAGCGCCACGCGGATGGAGGGCTGGTTTGCCGCCAGCGCCCGTTGGGAAAGCGGTCGGACCAGGAGGAAGAGGACGTAGCCGCCGATCCACGCCGAGAGCCCCAGGAAGAACGGCGCGAGACCCGCGCCGTAGGTTCCCGCGTCGGCCTGGGAGTTGGAGCGTACGTCGACGGGGTCGCCGATCGTGCTAGCGATGTTCTTGCGGGTCTGCTTGTCCATCGTCGGAACCTGCTTGGCGCCATTGCGCAGGCCGTCGCGCAACTCCGCGGCCCCGCCCTTCAACTTGTCGAGGCCCTCGTCGAGATCGCGCGCGCCGTCCTTGAGCTTCCCGGCACCCGCCTCGAGGTCCCGGGCGCCGGAGGCAAGTTTCGTGGAGCCGTCGTGGGCCTCACCGATGCCGTTGACCAGCGCCGGCACGGAGCCGGCGAGCTGCTCGTTGCCGTCGGCGACTGCGTCGGAGCCGGCGGCCAGCTTGTTCAGCTTCCGTTGGACCTCGGTGGCCTTGTTTCCGGCTTCGGTGATTGGCCTGCCGACCCGGTCGTAGACGTTCATGATCCGCTTCTGCTGCGCGACGCTCAGCCCGTGACCGTGCAGTGCCTTCTTGAGGTCCGCGCGTGCGTCCCCATAGACGCTGGTCACCGACTCGACCGCCTTGGCGGCCCGGTTGCCGTAGCCGGCGATGGTGGCGTCGCCGTTGGCGGCCAGCCCTGCGCCCTGCGCGAGTTTGGGAGGCATGGGCGGCCGGGGAGCGCCCGTTCTATCGGTGGTTACGAGCCCGCTGGTGAGTGTCTCGGCGCCGTCGGCGAGGTCTCCGGCGCCGGTCTCGAGGGTGCCGGCGCCGTTGGTCAGCTCGGTCGCGCCCTCGTCGGCGGTGCCCAGGCCCTTGACCAGCCGCTGCGCGCCGTTGGCCCCCTTGACCAGGCCGGAGCGCAGGTCGGCGATACCGAGAAGGAAGGTGTTGGCGGCCTCCTCGGAGACCTGGGAGGCGATGGAGTCGCGCACCTTGCCGATCACCGTGTCGGCGATGGTCGTGGAGAGATAGGAGTTGGCGTCGTTGGTGATCATCTGGAGCCGGGCCTGCTCCGGGTTCAAGGTGCTGACACTGGTCAGGGACTGGGAGAAGTCGCGCGGGATCTGCAGCGCGAAGTCGTAGCGTCCCTCCTCGACGCCCCTCTCGGCCTGCTCCATGCTGACTTCGTGCCAGTCGAAGTCGCCCCGGTCGAGCAGGTCGTCGGCGACCTGTTCGCCGGTGTTGACATGCTTGCCGTCCTGGTCCTGGGCGCCGTTGTCCTGCACGACCAGCGCCGCCGGGACGTGGTCGAGGTTCGCGTAGGGGTCATTGTTCGCGTAGAGGTACAGACCGGCGTACAACGTCGGGATCAGCACCATGGCCAGCACGGCGATCTTGGGCAGTCGGCCGGTGGTGATCCGACGCAGTTCGGTCCAGGCAATGCGCAGCGAGGTCATCGGGTGGTCCCTTCGTCACCGATCGGGAAGACCGGGCCGTTGAACGTGGTGTCGACGGCGGCGCTGGCGGTGATCAGCACCCCGTGGCCCTCGCTGGCCAGCTGTCGTCCGCGGTGCAGCCAGTCGGCGGGCGGCACACCGTGGCGCTCGGGATAGGCGAGCACCAGGAACCTCGAGTGGGCGCGCATCGTGGCCAGCCGACTGAGCGCAATGATCCGCAACAAGGGCGGCACGTCGTCCATGGCAGAGCTGTGGTGGTCTGCGAGGTCGTTCTGCTCCAGCCAGTGGCGTACGGCGCCCCGGGAGGCCTTCTGCCCCGCCATTGCAAGCTCCTCGCCGACGATGGTGTGCAAGGCGATGGTGCCTTCGGGCTCGGTCACGCCGGGGACGTCGACGAGCATGACCGAACGCTGGAGCAGAGTGATGTTGGTGTCGTCACCGAGCGTGACCGAGCCGTGGTCCAGGGGGATCCGTCCGGCCAGGGCGAGGGCGAGGGCGGTGTGTCCGCCGCCGGGCTGACCGACCGCG
>JAKDNC010000580.1 GCA_030452025.1 Nocardioides sp.
GCTTGACCGCGAGGTCCTTGACCGCCTCCGAAAGCCGGGCGACCTCGTCCTTCGCAGCCTCGAGCTCGTAGTAGCGTTCCCTGCCCTTCACACCCGGCTTCGAGGACGCCAACGCCGCCAGCGCGCCGTCCTTGGCGACCTGCTTGATCCGCATGATCGTGGAGCGGTCGACCTGCTGACTCGAGGCGACCTCGGCGACGGTGGCCTCCTGGCGGACCAGCTGCAACCAGATCTCGTACTTCTGCGAGGGGCTCAAGAACCGCTTCGCACGACGCTTCCCGCCCGTCGATTTCGACTCGTTCTCCGACATGTCCAGATCCTCCTGTGTGTTGTGGAGGACCCGCCAGATGTTGTCTGATCCAAACCCTGTTCTCTATCGCTAACTCAGACGCAAACCAAGCAGCATGCTGCGTGTCGCGTCATCGGGGTGGTCCAGGAGCCACCCGTCGTTCACCGGCAGGGTGATGTCCGCGCACTTTTTGCGCACGGCCGAAAGAGCCCAAAAACGATGGCCCCCAACCACGCCACTGGCGGCCCCCACGCACGCCATAAGACGATCAGGCCACTGGCCCCAGAACACCCCGCCGATGGACCCCAGCGAAGCGAATATTCAGTGAAAGGACCAGGCCGGGTGGGCATCTTCGAGCACAGCGAGGAGTTCGGTCCAGTGCCCGATGTCGAGGTGAGCCGCCGGTTCGAGTGTCACTGAGCCTGCTTCGATCTGGAAACCCCAACTGAACGCGAGCAGCGGAATGGCCGCGCGGGTGAGCACGGCATCCGGGGTGACACACAGGTAGGAACGCGCCTGCCAGCTCAGGTCCTGGTCAGTGTCGCGAAAGGGCGCATCGAACAACGTCGGAGTCATCCCGAAGAACGCGTAGGGCGTGTTGACCTCGTCATGCAGAGCCAACGGGTCGAGCTCGAAGGTGCCGGGTCGAGCCGAGTCTGTCGAACGAACGAACTGCACCCAACCCATGGCGGCTGCGTAGCCAGTGCCCGCGTAGTCGACTGTTGCCGTACAGACGGGAAGCCCTGCTCCGTGTCCCGCGGACAGCGTGGGATCGAGCACGTCACGCCCGGAATCCCCCGCACCGGTCGCCGGTTGTAGGTCCACGCGGACACGGCCTCGCGCTCCTCGCAGCTGGAAGTCGACCGCCATCGGAGCGATCTGCAAGGATGATGGTGGCCTCGTCAACAAGGATCGGACCCGCTACGGGACGGCTTCCTGATCCGTGCTGAACAGGACTGAAGCGCCAGCCGTGAGCAATCCGTGGGAGGTGTTGGATGTGGGCGGACAGAACTGGTCGGGCGGCGCGGCGTTCATCGATGGCGCGTTCTGTGCGATCGAGGACGCGAAGATCTCCATCCTCGACCTCGGCGTGACCCGTTCCGACTGCACCTACGACGTGGCGCACGTGTGGCAGGGTCGCTTCTACCGTTTGGGTGACCACCTGGACAGGTTCTTCGCCGGCATGAGGACCCTCCGGCTCGACCCCGGACACGACCGGATGGAGCTGGAGCAGATTCTCCATGGTTGTGTCTCGCGCGCAGGGCTACGAGACGCCTACGTCTCGATGACGTGCACTCGAGGTCGTATGCCGGTGGGCAGTCGTGACCTTCGGACCGCACAGCACACCTTCTACTGCTTCGCGGTCCCCTTCGTCTGGATCAACTCCCCAGACAAGCAAGCGCAGGGCGCGAGCCTGTGGATCAGCACGATCCCCAGGATCCCGCCAGAAAGCGTCGACTCGCGGGTGAAGAACTATCACTGGCTCGACCTGGATCGCGCGCAACTCGACGCCTACGACCATGGAGCCGACCTGGTGGTGCTGCGTGACGCTGGTGGGGCGATCACTGAAGGCCCTGGCTACAACATATTCGCCTACTGGGACGGCGCCTGGCACACGCCCAGCCACGGCGTTCTCTCCGGGATCACCCGCCAGTCAGTCATCGAGCTGGTCGATGACAGCGACACACGGATGGAGCAAGGACCAGTCAGCGCAGAGCAGCTGAGAGGTGCCTCAGAGGTGCTCGTCACCTCAACGGCCGGGGGCCCCATGCCTGTCACCACGGTCGACGGGCAACCTGTCGGTTCGGGGGAGCCCGGCCCGCGCTGCGAAGACCTGCGCCGTCGCTACTGGGCCCGCCATCGCGACCCGGCATGGTCAACACCTGTGCAATACGCCGCGAGCCACGCGGATCCGACGTCAGTGGATCACTCGTAGTACGGGTTCGGTGAGCGCGACGGATCCGCCGCGAGAGGCAGCACCATGGCGACCTCATCCGCGTCCTTCTCGGTCGCACCCTCAGCAACCCGCACCGGCCGACGCTCCTCTGTCGGGCGGAAGCCGAAGCTGCTCGCGAAGCCGACCGCGGAGGCGTTGTCGGAGCCTGCCCAGTAGTAGAGCTGCTTGCAGCCGTCCTCGGCCGCCTTCCGGCCTGCTGCTGACACGAGACCCCAAGCGGCATGTTCACCGCGCACCTTCGGAGCGGTCCACAGCCCAAAGACCTCGCCGGTCTCGGGGTCCTCGTTGTGCAGTCCCAGACAGACCAGACCGACAAGCTCGTCTCCGCGTTCAGCGACGAAGCGGTGTGCGCGGATCATCCGTTCGCGCCAGAAGCCGTCGTCATAGGACGCCTCGTGCTCGAAACGGGCAACGAACGCCTCCGGTGCATCCTTCAGCGCTGCCAACCGGACGTCGCGGTAGAGCTGCCA
>JAKDNC010000581.1 GCA_030452025.1 Nocardioides sp.
TGACGTGGATGCAGCGCACCGGACCGCGGGCCACCCACGACGTGCCGCTGCTGCCGATGCGCGCGAGCATCGATCACCTGCGCGAGCGATTCCACGACCCGGCCGACGACCTGCTGCCCGAGCCGCTCACCAGCCCTGCCCCCGATGACGCTCCGGCGCCCACGCTGGCCGAGCTCATGGGTCAGGGAGGGCCCCGGTTCACCTCCCTGCGGCAGCGCCTCGACGACGCGCTCGGCGACCTGCTTCCGGCCGGCTCCCTCGGCGAGGTCTTCGACCGTCTCGAGCCGTCGCTGCGGCGCCCTGTCGAGATCTTCGGGCTCCTCCACCTCGCCGCCGATCGCGAGTGGGAGACCGAGGAGCGCCTCGAGACCTATGCCGCCGTACGCCTTGACGGGTCACAGCGCTCCTTCTCGGTGCCGAGGTTGCCGCTGCCCGACCCTGACCTCGACCGTCACGACCACGAGAGCGAGACCCGCGCATGAGCAGCGATGCCGAGACCACCTGGGCCGAGCGCAACGACGACCAGGAGTACGCCGTCCCCGACGACGCGGTGGGAGCCGACGCAGCGGGCGAGGACCTCCTCGACGACGAGCTGGTCGACGCCGAGTCCGTCTCGCTCTTCGAGGGCGACGAGGGCGGGCTGGAGTACGCCCAGCGTCACGTCCTGGTCACCCTGCTCAAGCAGCGTTTCATCAGCGCCCGCACCCACGCCCGCGACTGGCGAGTCCTCGTGGAGCACGAACGTGTCCTGCGTTCGCGCCTCAACGACCTCTTCCTCGATCTCCAGATCGACCGGGTCCGTGAGGTGGCGTGGAAGCGCCAGGCGACCTCCGAGACCGGCAGCAGGTTCCCGACGCTGCTCCACGACACCGGCTGGTCCCGCGAGGAGACCCTCGTCCTCATCCACGTCCGTGACCGGTTGCGCGCCGGGTTGGCCGGCGGGGACGCACGCGTGTTCATCGATCGCGAGGACATCATCGACCACGTTGCCAGCTTCCGACCGGCTCATGCCACCGACGAGGCCGGTGATGCGAAGCGAGCCAACAACGCGATCCAGAGCGTCATCAAGTCCGGTCTCCTGATCGGTGCCACCACCGAGGACCGCTTCGAGATCAGCGAGGCCGTCGAGCCGCTGCTCCCGCTGGAGCTGTTGCAGGAGCTCCTCTCCGCCCTGCAGCGCGCCAACGGCACCGGCGAGGAACGGCCCATCCAGCAGGACGCCGAGCTCTTCGACGAGACGCCGGACTCCACGGACGACACCCGCACCGAGGAGGCGCGAGAATGAGCACCGACCAGACGGCCTCCGAGGTCACCGATGAGGAGGTCGGCGACGGATTGTTCGACCAGCAGGTCGTGGCCACCCCGACCGACGACACCGTGCAATGGCGCGCGGCGTTGCTCCAGATGGTCAACTGGGGCGGTTTCAGCGGTCTGACCACCGTGCCGCTGCGCGGTGAGACGACGATGATCTCCGGTGCCTCCGGCGTCGGGAAGTCGACCATCCTCGATGCCTACACGGCGTTGATGATGTCCTCGGACACCAAGTTCAACGGCGCATCCAACGACGCCGTCGCGGGTCGGGCCCGGGGCGTCGGCCAGCGGAACCTGCTGTCCTATCTGCGCGGCGCCGTCGACGTGATCGATGACCCGAAGACCGGACGACCCGTCGAGCAGCTGCTCCGCGGCAGGGGCGCCGACACCTGGGGCGCGGTCGCGATGACGTTCGTCAACGACCAGGGTGGCCGGTTCACCGCCCTGCGGACCTACTACGTCCCACGCCGCGCTTCCCGCTCCGGCGACGTGCAGATGCAGTTGTCCACCCACGAGGGTGCCCTCTCGTTGGAGACGCTCGAGGTCGCCGTGCCCGAACGCTTCCACGCCAACACGTTGAAGAAGCTCTATCCCGGCATCCGCGTGCACCGGACGTACGCCGAATACTCAGCCGTCCTCCACGCCCGCCTGGGCATCGGCGCGAACGGCGACGGCGCGAAGGCGCTGCGGCTGCTCTCGCGCATCCAGGCCGGGAACCGGGTGCGCAGTGTCGACGAGCTCTACAAGGAGATGGTGCTGGAGCGCCCGGCGACGTACGCCGCTGCCGACCGGGCCATCGAGCACTTCGACGACCTCGATGCGGCGTACTCAGCGATGCGCACCGAGGAGCAGAAGCTGGACCTGCTCGCCCCGATCATCGAGCTCCGGGAGCGGAAGACCGCGGCCGAGCGGCGTCAGTCCGAGCTCGATTCCTACGGGGTGACCCTGTCAGGTGACACGCCGCTGCGGCTCTGGTTGCTGCGCACCCATCTGGCGCTCCTGGAGCGCGCGGCCACCGCCAATCGTGACGAGCGGGCGAGCGTCACCCATGACCTGGCGAGCACCACCTCGGCCGAGGCGTCGCAGTTCAGCGGTCTCGAGGCCGCGAAGCAGGCGCACCGTGAGGCCGGCGGGTCGAGCCTGCAGAGCCTGGCGCTCCAGCTCGAGCAGGAACAGGTCGTTCGGGAGGACCGCCGCGGTCGGCGGTCCGTGCTCCAGGAACGGATGCTGCCTCTGGTCGACGTGACCGATGCGCAGGCCGGCAACATCGAGGCCGCGCTCGATTCGGCCAAGGAGTTCGAGGCCCTGCAGAAGCATGCACGACGCTGGCTCAGCGGATCCGGGTCCGAGAGCGACCGGCTCAAGGGTGAGCGCGACGGCGTGCTCGCTCGCCGGTTCCCGAT
>JAKDNC010000582.1 GCA_030452025.1 Nocardioides sp.
TCGGGGCGCCCGGCTCGAGGTGGCGCTCTCGACCGCCGACGGGTTCGAGGAGCCGACGGTCTGGTTCACCGAGCCGGAGTGGGACCTCTACTCCGCAACCGTCACGCCCGGCGACATCGACGGTGACGGGACCGATGAGCTGGTGGTCCGCAGCACCGCCGACCTCCCGAAGGGCGAGAAGGCGCCCAAGACGACCCGGCTCAGCCTCCTCAGGGCCGGGGGCTCCGGCTTCAGCACAGCGGGCGAGCCCTACGACCTGCGCGAGGACATCGCCCTGTCCGCGCCGGTGGATGCGGGAGACGTCGACGGGGACGGCGACGCCGAAGTGGTGGCCTACGTCCCCGGGCAGTCGAGCGCACGGGTCCTGGTGATGGAGGTCGAGGACGAGCAGATCCAGAGCGGCACGACATGGTTGAAGCGGGACAGTCGTGGGTATACGGACCTGCCGAATGACCGTTTCCTCACCGACGCGGACGGGGACGGGAAGGCGGATCTGGTTCTCCTGCCATCACCGGAGAAGCGGTCCTTCACGGTCGCCGTCGCGTTGAGCGGTGACCAGATGTTCGAGGAGCCGGAGCAGTGGACGGAGATCGACTGCCGCAACGATCCGTGTGACGAGAGCTGGATGATCCTCAGGAGTGGAAGTTGACGAGAGCACCCCAGGTCGGCGACGCCTTCGGCCGCTACCACATCGATCGCCTGATCGGGATGGGCGGAATGGGCATGGTCTTCGTCGCGACCGACACCAGCCTCAACCGCCGGGTGGCCCTCAAGGTGGTCTCGGCCCGACTCTCCGGCGCTGAGGAGTTCCTCGAGCGCTTCCACCGTGAGGCCGGCGTCCTGGCCCGGCTGAACTCACCGCACATCACCCAGATCTTCGACCACGGCGAGCACGACGAGGTCCCCTACATCGCCACCCAGTTCGTCCCCGGCGGCGACCTCTCCCGGCTGCTCAAGGGTCGCGGCCCGATGCCGGTGTCGCTGGCCGCCGCGATCTGCGCCCAGGTCGCTGACGCGCTCGACGACGCCCACCGGGCCGGGGTCGTGCACCGGGACGTGAAGCCCGGCAACGTCCTGCTCCGCGACCCCGACCATCCGCAGCCACAGGCCTACCTGTGCGACTTCGGGATCGCGCAGACCGAGCACGAAGGTGGCCTCACGGTCGCCGGTGGCGTCGCCGGCACGATGACCTACCTGTCCCCCGAACGCATCAGGGGTGATCCGGCCACTCCCGCCAGCGACACCTACGCCGTCGGCTGCCTCCTCTGGGCGACGTTGACCGGCGCTGCCCCCTACACCGGCACCGATGTCCAGGTCGCCCAGCTCCACCGGGAGGGACCGATCCCGCAGTTCCGTGGCCAGGACGAGACCTCCCGGGCGTTGAACCGGATCCTGCAGCTCTCGATGGCCAAGGACCCCGCCGATCGCTACCCCTGCGCCAACGCCCTGAAGCAGAACCTCGTCGAGCTGTCCAGCAGCGCCGCTGCGGACTTCGACGCCTCCGACCACGCCGCTTCCAGCGCCCCTACGCAGAAGCTCCGGCGGGTACGCCGCCGGCGCCGCATCCTGGTCCCGGTCCTGGCCCTGCTGCTCGTCGGTGGCGTCGGAGGTGTCTGGTGGACCCAGCGCGGTGACGACGTCAAGACGCCCACTGCCGGAACCGGAAAGCCAGAACCGATCCAGGGAGACCTGGACGGAGACGGGCTTGGTGACCTCCAGCTGAACACCTGGATGGGTGAGGCCTCCCCCTATCAGACCGCGATCTGGCATGCCGATGGGGAGACCGCCGCAGCCCTCACCCCCGCGGAGAAGTCCGAGGAGCAGTCCGCTCCCCTGGTCGGCGACTTCGACGGGGACAGGCTGCCCGACCAGAGCGCCGAGAGCAGTCCGGACCAACCGGTCTCGATCACCTACGGCGACGGAACCACCGGTTCGATGCCGGCACCGGGCCGGAAGGAACTGGTGAACCCGGCAGGCACCCTGGCCGGGGACTTCAACGGCGACGGCAAGGATGACATCGCCATCATCGAGGACGGCGACGGCGACCTGGAGATCATCCACGTCCGACTCAACCAGGGCGAGCGGTTCGGCAAGGCCGAGGAGTGGATCACGGCTCCGATCGGACCCTACGAGGCGGACTGGGCGGTCGGGGACTTCGACGGCGACGGGGACGACGACGTCACCGGGATCGTCCCGGGCGACACCCCTTACCGGGGATCGACCACAGTCAACGCGCGGCTGCTCCTGCTGACGTCGACCACTGACACCTTCGAGGCTGCCGACGAGGCACCCGACCTCGGCGTCGAGTCGTGGCAGATCGACCTCTTCACCGGGGACTTCGACGGCGACGGCGTCGCCGACATTGCTGTGGGGAGCAACAGTTACGGCACCGTGGGCGTCACCGTCTCCGGCGTCACGGACGGGAGCGCGACCACCCCGGTCTCGTGGCTCTCGACCGAGCTCGACATCGGCCGTGACGATCGGCCGCTGTTCACCGCTTCCGACGTCAACGGGGACCGGAAGTCGGATGCCCTGGTCATCCAGCGGGACTCCGACGACTGGGGCAGCGGCGACGGTGGACCCATCCACCTCGCGCTCTCCGACGGCGACGCCCTCGGCGACCTCGAGGAGTGGGCCGACTGCCCCAGCTGCAACTTCTACACGACGATCGCCGACGAGGTGCGCTGATGGCCATCCCCGACCCCGGCG
>JAKDNC010000583.1 GCA_030452025.1 Nocardioides sp.
TCGAGATCCTCCACCTGCTGGGCCATGAGACCACTCAAGCAGACGCCACCGACAACGTCTCTGCAGGCGCATTCGTGCAGGTCAGACCTTGTTTGGATGCCTGGCCGACTCGCGATGCGCCTGACTTCTCGTCGACTATGTCGTACGGTGATGGCGGTCACATTGTCTCGGTCCAGCGGGGGAATCATGTACGCCATACGCCATAGCGATCGTAGGGTTTCTCATCTCCGCTCTATGTGTCGCACCTGCACGCGCTGACGAGGATCATCCACCGGTTCTGGGTGGCGGTGTCAGTGGGCCGGGTGATGAGATGCCGCCGGCGATGAGGGCCAAGTCCGATGCGAAGTTCGCGATGGCAGAGTCTGTCCTCAGAGGAGGGGAGGGCCCGACTGCGGCACGACGCGCAGCACGAGCAGTGCGAAACTACGAAGCGGACCACGGGTCCGCAGGGCTCCCGCACCGCACCCAGATCAACTCGTACTTCTGCGGCCCCGCCAGCGGGGTGATGATCACGCTGTTCTCCAATTGGGGACGGAGTGCGTTCAACGGTGTCCGGCTGAATCAGGTGAGCATGGGCGGCCAAGCGCATATGCGGACCTGGACCCACGGGGCAACGAACTGGTGGAGGGGGACCTATGTCCGGGGCCTGAATCGTTGGCAGAACGGTCGGCGCACAGGCGCCTACTACTGGACCCAGACGGACAGTCCCAGCCATGGCCAGGTGAAGACGGCGATGAAATACGGCATCGACAATGGACTTCTCTTCGCCGCGGACACGGTGGAGAGGCGGGGAAGGTGCACTACAACGGTCACCCGGGTTCGAAGTTGATCGGTCACTGGCTCACCGCACGGGGTTACTCAAACGGTGGTGGGCGCCTTCACTTCAATGACTCGAGTTCCGGATTGGCTGGCTGGGAGAGCGCCAAGTTCTTCGGCTACAACCGGTTCGTCTTCAACAATCGCTTTCTCCAGTCGAACGGCATCGCGTGGTGAGTGTGCGAGCGCGGCTGTGGGCGGTGCTGTTGAGCGGTGCACTCGTGCTCGTGGCTTGTGTCGGTGAGTCTGATGAAGGCACTGCCGAGCCGTCCGGTGGGCAGGAGACGTCCTCGTCGGGTGCTTCCGCGGCGGATGTCGAGGCCGAGAACCAAGAGATCATCGACCGACTCACGGGAGCGGTGAATGTCCGCACGATCGCGCGCAACGTCGAGTCATGGCCGAGGCGGATCGGTGGCGAGGGCAGGAACCCGGTTCCGCACACATCTGAATACCTACTCCTGTCGGCGCGAGACGAGCTTGGCGCCCGCACGGAGATTCGACTGGTTCAATCGCCGTTCCCGAGTGCCATACGGGACAACACGCCCGGCGAGGTCGTTCCGCGCAAGCAGAGCGACAAGGGTGGCCCGGGCACGCCGGTGTTCAACGATGATCACGTCGTCTGGATGACCGACACGGAGCCGGATCTCGGCGTGGAACTGTGGGAGCTGTACGCGCATGACCGGGCGTCAGGGGAGACGACAATGCTGGCCAAGGCGCGCCTGCTCGGCGGCGACGTCGCCCCTCCGCCTGACCCCGGCTACACAGATCCCGTCCTGCTGGATGAGCATGTCTACTGGGCGCAGGTGGGAGGTGCCTTCAAGGATCTCCATGTCGACATCTATGGCTGCGAGATCGCGGACTGCACACCGGAGCGGGTTGCCCGCAACGCGGCCTACCCCTATCGCATCGACGACCACACCCTCGCCTATGTGGAGGGCGGAAAATTCTCGCGGAAGGGTGAGCGCTCCACGCCGGTGACCATGGTCGTGCAGGACATGAATACGGGTGCGGTCGAGGAGTACGAGACGGGGGAAGACGTCACGGTGGTCGGTGGGTTCGCTGCTTCACATCGGTATTTGGTCTGGACCCGAGGGTTGCCGGGCAAGGGTCGCCAACCAGAGCGCGCAGAGTGGCTGGTGCGCGACACTGGGGAGCGCGGCCATGTCGACTCCCGGCCGAGGCGTGGTGGCTTCGGCTACCCGGAGGCCACCGACACCTTCGTGGTGTGGGGCGAGGTGACCGGTGACTCACCGGATCGCATCGCCGGATACCTCATCCGCCCCGGTGATGACACCCTCTACAAGGTCGGGAACAGTTCGGGTCTCTACGGCTTCGACGTGGACGGCAGACGGCTCCAGTGGCGGGAACAGAAGCCTGGTGGTGGTCCTGATGAAATCCGCTACGTGACCGGGTTGGTTCCACCAGCCCCGTGAGTCGACGCCCAGTCGAGGCTCCGGCCGAGGAACCCGAGCAGCAGTACGTCGTCCGGCTCCCCGCAGGAGGTTTCCACCGGGTCGGCGAACCGGACTCCCCGGTCGGCAGGAGCCACCAGCGCCCGCGCGCCCGGCATCAGGTCGGCTGCCAGCGCCCGGGGGATCGGCGTACCCATCCCGGTGGCCTGGGCGACGTCCCATCCGTGCACGGTGATCTCCAGGGCGCCGGAGTGCAGCAGCAGCGTGCTCTCCATCCGGGCGTCGGCGAGGCGCGCCGCTCCGGGCGCCGGGGCGGACCAGGCGCCGAGCAAGGCGCAGGCCTTCTCGCGCAAGACGTGGACCGGCGTGCCGACCGGTGGGACCACGTCGACGTCGATGACCCCGCTGCTGGCCTCGGTGAACGCATCGAGCCCGTCGCCCATGTGGTCGAGCAGGTCGCCCAGCGTCCAGCCACCACAC
>JAKDNC010000584.1 GCA_030452025.1 Nocardioides sp.
GGGGCCGGTGAGCCCGAAGACGATCGAGTCCTCCCACGAGTGGCTATCCGCAATCAGCCGGGCGGCGTGAACGGCGTAGTCAGTGCGACCGAGCTCGTCCTCGCTCTTGGCCGTGATCGGCGCGTCAGTCCAGGGCGTGGGCATGTGGCAAGTCTCGGGTCGGAAGCTCTGCTCCCGTCGACGGCACGCCGGACGGAGGCCGCGCACTCGCGGAGGTATGACGCCGCTCTTACGAATTTCTCGTCCGACGACGAGATCGCAGGTTCGGAGTCCTCGGCTGGCCGATCCGACTTGCTTGCCCTGCGCTCAGCCCCGCCCGGCTTCGTCGATCGCCTTCGCGATGCCGTACGCGTCGATCTCTAGTAGTTGGTCGAGAACGTCCAGGAGGGCACCTCGCTCCTCAGGCGACCGCGACTGCGCCAGCCCCCGCACGACCAGCTCGCTGACGTAGGAGGAGTCTCCGGCCGCCGCGGTGCGGCTGTCGCCTGCGTCCTTGCCGTGCACCTGAAGGAACCGCTGCCCGGCCCTCAGGGAGAGGTCGTCGACCCGGTCGGGTGCGTGCTGCAGCGTCAAGAACAGCTGAGGGGTCGACTCAGAGTACGAGTCCGACGCGATGAGCTCGTTCAACAGGTTTGCGAACGGGCGCAGCTTCGTGCCTCGTAAGCGCGGGGCGAGGCTCGCGACGGCTCGGCGAACCTCGTCTTCCTCGTCGTTCATGAGGGCTATGAGGGTTGCGATGGCTAGCTCGGGGTTCGAGGAATGGTCGAACATCGCGGCGCACATGCCGGCAACGCCGGCGCGCACGTGGGTGTCGAGAGTGAGGGCGTAGGTGAGGTGGTCGGGCAGGTTCCACTGGAGCGCGGCGAGCGCGGCGAGCTGCCCGCCGACCTTGCGGACGTCGTCGATGGTCGAGCTCAGCATCCTGGTGATGACCGGGGAGATGACATCGGGGTTCATGTTCCCGATGTACTGCATCAAGCGGTAGGTGTGGACGGCGGCGAGGAGGGCTTCGTCGGCGCCGTCGATGAGGGTCGTGAACGCGGCAAGGGCGTCAGGACGGGCGTGCCGCAGGGATGCGGCGATCGGGTAAGCGACCTCTGCGCGGACGAACACGATGGGGTCGCTGGCCAGGGTCTGCAGGTGCGGGCGGACCAGTTCGGTGCGTTCACCGGTGACGTCGTTGACGAGGAGGTTTCCGAGGGTCTCTGCGAGGCTTCCGCGGGCTGTGTTGATGCCGTTGGTGTGCAGGTCAACGACCTGGCTGCCGTCCTTGTCGGTCTGGGTGACGCGCGGTTCGTCGTCGGCAGGTTCGATGGCGTTCAGGGCGCGGTCGAGGATGAGTTCGACCATCTCAAGCGGTAGGTCTTTCTGGTGCTTCTGCAGAGCCCATCCGAGCCACCGGTCGGTATCGGTGTTTGGGAGAGCACTGAGGTGCTTGACGGCGTCGTAGAGCGCGGGGACGTCGTCTTCGGGGAACTCTGCGTCGCCGAGGCCCATGAGAATCGCGCCCGCATAGGAGTCGTTGAGGTCGTCGGTCATGGACAGTGCGAGCCGTGCGAACCTGACCGGGTCCGTGGCGACCTGCTCGCGCAGGACCGAGGAGAGTTCATGGGCGCTGCCGAGGCCGGTGCCCCAGTAGTCGGGATCCTCGGACTTGTGCTTGGCCATCGCCCCGAGCCACTGATCGTCGGTCATGTGCGCAGCAGAAGAGCTGGAGATGGGCGACGGGACACCTCCGCCCACGATGCCTTGGGGCGCTTCGGGCTGGCCAGCGTGGAACTTGCGGCGGTACTCGGCGAGCCGGCGGCCACCCGTGTCACTGAGTCGGGATTCGTCGAGCGCGGACAAGAAGGAGAACGCCGTGCGCCCGCGGGAGGTCGGCTTCTCATACTGGTTCGTAATGTCGCGAACCGCGTCTTCGAGCTGACGGTGCTTGTCACCGTCGATGTGCGGCGCGACCGCGCGCAACATCTCTCGGCTGACCCAGCGGGCCCCGGACATGTAGCCGCTCTCGTATCGCCGGCCCCCCTCCAGGAGCAGGGCTGCCGCCCAGTCTGCGAACCTCGTCCCGCCTGCGGTCAGTGCTCGGTACAACAGGTACTGCGACGTCTCGTACGGGTCCGCGGCCAGTGTCTCCAGCATGGGCCGGACCTCTTCCGGCGACGACACTGCGAGCATCTCAAGGGCGCCGACCGTGGCAGCCAATAGCGCCTCGTCGAAGTCGCGCTCGTACCGTTCGGAGCCGACCATGCGGAGCGAGAAGTGCTCGTCGTAGACGTGGCCGTCGTCTGAGGGTTCGCGGGCTGTTGCCGCCATCACCGCACGCAGGTATGGCACGGCCATAGTCGCGAACGCCAACGGTTCAGCTTCGGCTGCCTCGCGGACAACCTCGCTGACGCTGTAGTCGCGCATCTCGAGAACAACGACCTTCCCGGCCGCGTCGAGATCCATCGCGCCGGTCCGCTCGACTAGGAACGCACGCAGCAGCTCGATGGCCCACAACGGCTCCTTCCCCCCAATGTCGCGGGCGCTCATCCACAGCTGCTCTTCGTTCCCGCCGTAGAACAGCCCGGCCCGGACAGCGTCGAGAAGGAGGTCGAACATGTCGCGGCTGGTCCCAAGGTCTCCGACCAGCACGACCCCACCGCAACCAGTACGGTTAGTTCGCGGCACGCCTGCGGGTCTTCAACATCTCGGCGAC
>JAKDNC010000585.1 GCA_030452025.1 Nocardioides sp.
GTCACCGAATAACTGTACCGGCCGGACGGTATAGTTACCAACCCCTTGGAGGGTGATCCACACCTCCCTCCCACGATCGGTAGGGTCACCGTCATGGCTCGCCCCCCGAAGGCACGCGACAAGGCGCTCGCGGCGTACTGCGCCCTGCTGGGCACCGAGGGCGAGCGTGCCACCACGATCGAAGCCGTCGCGGCAGGTGCGGACATCTCCAAGGGCGGCGTGCTCTACCACTTCCCGTCCAAGGAGGCGCTGGCCGAGGCCGCGCTCGAGGCGTTCCGCGAGGAGTGCGAGCGCGACCTGGCCACCATGGCCGAGGCGCCCGAGGGACCCTCACGCCACTACGTGCGTACGTCATGGACCAGCGGCAGCGACCTCGACACCTACTACACCGCGATGGTCCGACTCGCCCAGGGTTCGTGGCAGCCGGCAATCGACGCGTTGGAGTGGATCCACGAGGCCTGGCTGCGGCTGATCCGCGAGGAGGTCGGCGACCGCCACGCCGCGGAGGCGATCATGCTTATCGGCGAGGGTCTCTACCACCACTCATCGATGCCTGGCGAGTGGTCGCGGGGAACCTTCGCCCGCTCCCTGAAACAACTGCTCGAGCAGGTCGACCGGCTGAAGGCCTGACAGCTCGGCGCGGGTCAGAGCTTCTCGCGCCCGTGCGGGGAGTGCCAACCCTCCAGCGACGGCCCCTTCGGGATGATCCCGGAAGGGTTCACGTCGGTGTGCACCACGTAGTAGTGCGCCTTGATCTGGTCGAAGTCGATCGTCTCGCCGAACCCGGGCGTCTGGAACAGGTCGCGGGCGTAGCCCCACAGGGCCGGCATCTCGGTCAGCTTGTTGCGGTTGCACTTGAAATGGCCGTGGTAGACCGCGTCGAAGCGAGCCAGGGTGGTGAACAGTCGCACGTCGGCCTCGGTGATCGCGTCACCCATCAGGTAGCGCCGGCCGGTGAGCCGCTCCTCCAGCCAGTCCAGAGCCGTCCAGAGACGGTCGTACGCCGCGTCGTACGCCTCCTGTGAACCGGCAAATCCGCAGCGGTAGACGCCGTTGTTGACCTCGGTGAAGACCCGCTTCATCACCCTCTCCATCTCGTCCCTCAGGTCCTCGGGCCAGAGGTTGGGGGCGTCGGGGTGGTGATGCTCGCTCCACTCGAAGTAGAGATCGTGGGTGATCCAAGGGAAGTCGTTGGTCACGACGGCCTTGGTGGGGACGTCGACCATCGCCGGCACGGTGATCCCGCGTGGATAGTCGGGATACCGAGCGAAGTAGGCCTCCTGCACCCGCTCGTAGCCGAGCACCGGGTCCACGCCGCCGGGATCGAGGTCGAAGGTCCAGCTCTGCTTGTCGTGAGTCGGACCGGGCATCCCGATCGAGATGACGTCCTCGAGCCCGAGCAGCTTGCGGACGATGATCGAGCGGTTCGCCCACGGGCAGGCCTGCGCGGCAACGAGCCGGTAGCGACCCGGCTCGACCGGCCAGGTGGTCGCCTCGACCTCCTCCCCGCCCCAGGAGTCGCGGGACTTCTGGGGCACCGCAGTGATCCGGTCCGGGATGTAGTTCATGTCCCGGTCGAACTCCTTGCCCTCGGTCACGTACGACGGAGTCAAGTCATCACTCATGCATCTGATGTTAGCCGGGCCCTTCACAAAGCGACGTGTTCGTGTTGAGGTCGAAGCATGAACTCATCTCGGGAAGTTCCGATCAATCCACGCGCACGGGCGCACGGCGTGTTCATCGCCGTGATCGCTCTCTTCGCCGCCACCCTCATCGGGCTCACCACCAGCCCGGCCCAGGCGGCCGTCAACTACCCCAGCCTGAAGACCGGCTCCAGCGGCAGCAACGTCACCTCGCTGCAGTATCTCCTCGGCGCCGGTGGCTTCAGCACCCCGCCCGACGGGCAGTTCGGCTCAGGCACCAAGGCCGCCGTCACCGCGTTCCAGAAGAGCGAGGGCCTTGTCACCGACGGCGTGGCCGGGCCGAAGACCTTCACCAAGCTCGTCCCCGTCCTCAAGGAGGGCGCCGACGGCCAGGCTGTCCAGGCACTCCAGGTGCAGCTGAAGAAGCACGGCCACAACCTGCTCACCGACGGAGACTTCGGCCCGCTGACGACCAAGTCCGTGAAGGCATTCCAGAAGAAGAAGGGTCTGACTGTCGACGGTGTGGTCGGCCCAGTCACGTGGCGCTACCTGCTCGGCTCAGGAGGGTCATCGACACCGCCGGGAACGACGTACGACTCGCTCAGTGACGAGCAGCTCGACAACGCGAAGACGATCCTCGGCGTCGCGAAGGGCGCCGACGTCCCCGAACGAGGCATGCTCGTGGCGATTGCCACGGTGATGCAGGAGTCGAAGATGATCAACATCGACTACGGCGACCGCGACTCGATCGGGCTCTTCCAGCAGCGCACCTCGCAGGGCTGGGGCACCCTCGCCGAGATCGGCGACCCGGTGAAGTCCAGCAAGGCGTTCTTCGGGGTCGCCTCCCACACCAACAACCCCGGCCTCCTCGACATCTCGGGGTGGGAGGACATGTCGATCACCCGTGCCGCGGACGCGGTTCAGCGGTCGTGCTGTCCTGATGCCTACGCCCAGTGGGTGCCGCTGGCGCAGGACGTGGTCGCGCACCTGAAGGACTCCAGCCCGGTCATCGACTGACCACACCGTCCCAACCACCGCCGGCGCGGGGTCATTGCC
>JAKDNC010000586.1 GCA_030452025.1 Nocardioides sp.
TGTGCTCGCGGCCCCAGCGGATCAGGTCGAGGCCCCGGTTCAGGTCCATGTCGAGCTCTTGGGCGATCTCGTCGGGATCTGCTTCGCGGCCGAGCTGGCGCTCAAGGGTGCGTCGCGCGCTGCCGACCTGATTGAGCTCCTCGACGACGTGCACGGGCAGGCGTACGACGCGGGCCTGCTGGGCGATGCCACGGGTGATGGCCTGACGCACCCACCAAGTGGCGTAGGTGGAGAACTTGTAGCCCTTCGCGTAGTCGAACTTCTCGACCGCGCGGATCAGGCCGGTGTTGCCTTCCTGGATCAGGTCAAGCATCGGCATCTGGGCCCGGCCGTACTTTCGGGCGATCGAGACGACGAGTCGCAGGTTGGCGTTGATGAACATCTGGATGGCCCGCTGGCCCTCTTCGGCGAGCCACTCGAGCTCTTCCTGGTTCGCGCTCTTGGGGGCGCCGCCCTTGCGGCGCCCGACCCGGCCCTGGCCGAGCAACTGCTCGGCCCGGAGGCCGGCCTCGCTGGTCTTGGAGAGTTCGCGGCCCTCGATCTCACGTGTTGCAGTCCTAGCGGCCATCCTGGCAACCCTCCTTCGTCGAAGGGGAACGATGGTTCATCGTTCGCCCCACATCTGGTGCAACGCACAACCGGTGCCGGGGATTCCCGGAGTCCCGAATGTGAATCGGTTACATATGGATAGACGTGTGGCCGTCCCGGAAAGTTGCCCGCTTCCGGACTTCTCAGAAACTTCTCAGACGCGACGGGACGCCTCTCAGGAAGCCAGCCCCATCCGGTCCAGGATCCAGGCCAGGCTGAACGCGCGGTCGGTCCAGGCCTTGTAGCGCCCGGACACGCCGCCGTGGCCGGCCGACATCTCCGTGCGGAGCAGGAAGTCACGTCGTCCGGTGGCCGTCGCCCGCAGCTTCGCGACCCACTTGGCCGGCTCCACGTAGAGCACCCGGGTGTCGTTCAGGGACGTCTCCGCGAGGATCGGCGGATAGTCGATCGCGGCGACGTTCTCATAGGGTGCGTAGCTCTTGATGTAGGCGTAGGCCGCCGCGGAGTCCTCCGGGTTGCCCCATTCGTCGTACTCCATCACTGTGAGCGGGAGCGACGAGTCGAGCATCGTGGTGAGGATGTCCACGAACGGCACCTGCGCGACCAGGCCGGCGAAGAGCTCCGGGGCCAGGTTGGCCACGGCACCGATCAGCAGCCCGCCGGCGCTGCCCCCCTCGGCAACGAGCCGGTCCGGGGTGGTCCAGTCGGTGTCGACGAGGTGGTGGGCACAGGCGATGAAGTCGGTGAAGGTGTTCTTCTTCGCCATCAGCTTGCCGTCGTCGTACCAGTGCCGCCCCATCTCGCCGCCACCACGCACGTGCGCGATCGCGAAACCGGCGCCACGGTCGAGCATCGAGAGCCGTGCAATCGAGAAGTACGGATCCATCGACGCCTCGTAGGAGCCGTAGCCGTAGAGATGGATCGGGACTCCTCCGTCGGGGCGTGCCCCTGCTGGGAGGGCCAGCGAGATCGGCACTCGTACGCCGTCCGGGGCGGTGGCCCACAATCGGTGCTGCTCATAGTTGGCGGGGTCGTAGTCGCCGAGGACGGGCGCCTGCTTGAGCAACGTGAGCTCGCGGTTGCGGACGTCGTAGTTGTAGATGCTCGGCGGGGTGACCATCGTGGTGTAGCCGACTCGGACGACGGGCTGGTGGAACTCGGGGTTGCCTCCGGAGCCGATCGTGTGGACCTCGTCCTCGAAGGAGACAAGATAGTCGTCGGTGACCCCTGTGGATGAGTCCGTGCCGAGCTCGAGGATCCGCAGCTGGGTGAGGCCCTCGCTGCGTTGGTGCACGACGAGGTGTCCGGCGAACGCGTCCACGTCCTCCAGGCGCACGCTGGAGTCGTGCGGGATGAGTGGCCTCCACGCCTCGCGTGCGGTGGGAGTGACCGGTGACGTAGCCAGCTCGAAGTCGGGACCGCTGGCGTTGTGCAGGACCAGGAAGGTGTCCTCACCGGCGAGCACGGCATGCTCGAGGGAATACTCGACATTCTCCTCGCGCGCGCAGAACACCACGAACGAGCCATCCGAGCGGCTGGTGTCGCGGATCCGGAACTCGGTGGTGGTCTTGGAGCCGGAGACGATCATCAGGAACCGGTCCGAACGGCTCCGGCCGACCCCGACCCAGAAGCGGGCATCCTCCTCGTGGAAGACCATCACGTCGTCGGCCTGGTCGGTGCCAAGCGTGTGCTGCCAGACCCTGTCGGGACGCCAGGAATCATCGACGGTCGTGTAGTAGAAGCTCTGTCCGGACGGGTCCCAGGTGGCGCCGCCCAGGGTGCCGGTGATCTCGTCCGGGAGGAGGTCTCCGCTGGCCAGGTCCTTGACCCGGATCGTGTAGCGCTCGTCGCCGGCGGTGTCGACCGCATAGGCGAGGAGTGACTCGTCCGTGGTCACCGAGGAGCCTCCGAGGGAGAAGAACTCGTGGCCCTCGGCAAGGTCGTTGAGGTCGAGCAGCAACTCCTCCCCGGGCAGCGCAGGCTGGTCGGGGGCGCAGTCCTCGGCCGGGGCCGGAGGAGTCCAGTCGTCCGGGTCCGAGACCGGGACGCGGCAGGAGGCGCCGTACTCCTTGCCCTCGAAGGAGCGGGAGTAGTACCAGTGGCCGCGCATGCGGCTCGGCACCGACAGGTCGGTCTCCTTCGTGCG
>JAKDNC010000587.1 GCA_030452025.1 Nocardioides sp.
CCTCGGTGATGGTGATGATCGCCGGTTCGTCGACCAGTCGTTCGTCGAGTGCGGCGCGCAGCGCGTGTTCGGCATAGTTGACGTGGGTTCCGGGGAACCATTCGGCGCCCGGCATCGACCTGTCCGCCAGCACCTCGGTGTACGGTTCGTCGGCGATGACGTCGAAGAAGTCCCAGACGGCACCCCAGAACCCGTCCAGATCGTTGACCGACCAGCGCCACAGATCGTTGTAGCTGACCATATTCTGCCCCGTGCGCTGGTTCGCCAATTCCGTGAACGCATGGATCTGCGGGCTGGGCCTCTGGTCGGAGTTCGGGCTCCAGATCGGTTCAGTGGACAATTCTTCTCCTCAAATCAGCGCGCTACTGGTCAGCAGGGGATGCGCACTCAGTTGGACTGGGCTGTACTCGTTCTGCAGTTGGAGCGCTGAGTCCACCTTACGCTCGCCGTCGTCGACTTCTGCTTTCGCCTGACCCGGGAGCTGACCTGCGCGCGGCAACCCAGTTTCGCGCGGCGGCATTGCACTTGTGCTGCGGGCGTTGGGAGGGCCCTATGAGACGTCTTTGGTCCGGTTTGTGCCTGAAACAATTGACCAGTGGATTCGTTCTAAGATCGTAGCTAGGCATCCGCCGACTAGCAGTACTGCGCTGATAAGCGTGATCATCGCAATGTAGACAGTGTTCTCACTGAGGTAAGAGATCACACCTGCAAGCACCGCGAACCCGGTCAGGCAGTACAGGGTGAGACTGATTCCGATAGGCCGTGTTTCCATTTGTGTCCTTTGACGATGTTGTGTTCGAAAAGTACTGAATTTAAGGTGTGGCGAGCGACAGACCAATCGTTTTACGGTTGGGAGCCCCCTCACGCAGACAAAGCCCGAGACCGGCGCCGCAGATTCCTCAGTTCCACACGCCGCGCGTGTCATGGACGATCGTCTGGGCCAACAGCGACCGGTCCAGACGCACCAGTTCCTCGGTCATCGACCGAGCGCACATGTTTATATAGCGCCTTTTTTGTATATGAGACTCGTTGCTCTGCGCCGCAGAGCAGCTCGCCGTTTCACCCGAGACTTGCGACGTATTCCTTGAGCCAGCTGTTGAGATCTGCACCCAGATCCTCGCGGGCACTGGCGATCTGCACCACGGCCTTGAGGTAGTCGAGTTTGTCACCGGTGTCATAACGAGCACCCTTGAAGATGACTCCGTAGACTCCATTGCCGCCATCTTCTCCGGCCAGAACTTGGAGGGCGTCGGTGAGCTGGATTTCGTTGCCGCGACCCGGTTCGGTTGTCTCGAGGACATCGAAGATCTCTGGGGCCAAGACGTAGCGGCCGATGATCGCCAGATTCGACGGAGCCTCCCCCTGATCGGGCTTTTCGATTAGGCCTGTGACCTTGACGACCTCGTCATCGTCGGTGGCTTCGACAGCAGCACACCCGTAGAGATGGATCGCTTCGGGCGGGACTTCCATGAGTGCGACGACGCTGCCGCCGGTCTTTTCAGCGACGTCGATCATCTTCGGCAGGATCGGGTTGCGTTCGTCGATGAGATCGTCACCGAGTAAGACTGCGAACGGTTCCGGGCCCACATGCTGGTGGCCCTTGAGTACGGCATGGCCCAGCCCCTTCGGGTCACCCTGTCGCACGTAGTGGATGTCGGCAAGCTCTGTGGAATGGCGAACAGCGACGAGTTTCTGTGTGTCGCCCTTCTTCGCCAGCGCAGCCTCGAGGCCGTCGACACGGTCGAAGTGGTCTTCCAGCGGCCGCTTATTGCGACCAGTGATCATGAGAACATCCTGCAGTCCAGCTTCGGCTGCTTCTTCGACGACGTATTGGATAGCTGGCTTGTCCACGACCGGCAACATCTCCTTAGGAGTTGCCTTCGTGGCAGGGAGGAAGCGGGTGCCCAGGCCGGCCACGGGGATCACGGCTTTACGCACTGTGTGCGAAGAATCATTACTCATGTTGTTTATCCTAACCAAAACTACGGACACAGCGAGATTCTCCGGTGAAGACCGCAGGTGTTGGGGCTGTCATGAATGCCAGTGGGCGCCCGGTCGGTGTGACCGTGCGCCCACTGTTGTAGAAGGTCGCTGAACGCTCAGTTCCACACGCCGCGGGTGTCGTGGACGATCTTCTGGGCCAGCAGCGACCGGTCGAGGCGACCGAACTCCGTGTGATCAACGAGCAGGAGCACGATGTCTGCGGCACGAACGGCCTCACCCGTCTCTGCCAGCGTCACGTTTTCGCGTGCCTTTAGTTCGGCAGGAAGCTCCTCGATATTGGGCTCCACGGCCATGATGTTCGCCTGGGGCAGCTCCTCGGCGAGGCGGCCGACGATCTGTCGGGCAGGGCTCTCTCGCAGGTCGTCTATGTTCGGCTTGAACGCCAGTCCCAGGGCTGCGATCTGCACATCATTGATGCGTTTGGCCTGGGGGAGGAGTTTGTCGATGACGAAGCCGGGTTTGGCATCGTTGACCTCACGCGCGGTGCGCACCAGCGAGGAGTGCTCCGGAGACGCAGAGACGATGAACCACGGGTCGACGGCGATGCAGTGCCCGCCCACGCCCGGACCAGGTTGCAGAATGTTCACCCGCGGGTGGTGGTTGGCCAGGCCGATGAGTTCCCAGACATTGATGTCGAGGCCATCGGAGATCATCGATAGCTCATTGGCGAAGGCGATGTTGACGTCGCGGT
>JAKDNC010000588.1 GCA_030452025.1 Nocardioides sp.
TGCTGTTTTGCGCCCTCGGTCGCTCGCTCGTTCCTCGCTCGACTCGGTCGGGCTCGGTGCTGTTTTGCGCCCTCGGTCGCTCGCTCGTTCCTCGCTCGACTCGGTCGGGCTCGGTGCTGTTTTGCGCCCTCGGTCGCTCGCTCGTTCCTCGCTCGACTCGGTCGGGCTCGGTGCTGTTTTGCGCCCTCGGTCGCTCGCTCGTTCCTCGCTCGACTCGGTCGGGCTCATCAGCTCACCGTCTCCTTCTCGGCGTCGGCCGGTTCTTGGGGATTGCTGCGGCCCCTGCGCAGCAGCAATACCACGATAGCCAGCATCGAGATGACGTGGACCATGATCGTCAGCACGCACCTGCGCGCTGAACTGTGCCAGCTACTCATAACCTGAGATTATGACCTCCGCGGTGATTGAGGTCTACTGGCCGCGAATTGCGCGTGAAACCGTGAACTCATGTTGACCGATGCCCCCAGTCGCCCCACTCCCGTCCGCAGTTCCGAGGTGGTGGCGCGCTACGCGCCCGGGTTGGCGCTCTGTGCAGTTGCCGTCGCCGTCTCCATGACGGTGAACCAGTTCCTGCCCGGAGTGAGCGCACTGATCGTCGCCATCGTGCTGGGCGTGGCGAGCGCGAATGCCGTGAGTCTGCCGGAGTCGACCGCTCCCGGGATAACCTTCGCTGCCAAGAAGTTGCTGCGCCTGGGCATCGTCTTCCTCGGCCTCCAGCTGGTGATCTCCGACATCGTGTCGCTCGGCGTGCCGATGCTGGTGGTCATCGTCTGCATCGTCGCCGGCGGAATCTTCGGGACCATCTGGATGGGCCGGTTGATGAAGATGCCGCCCGGCCAGGTCCTGCTGATCAGCTGTGGGTTCTCAATCTGTGGCGCCGCGGCAGTTGCCGGAGTCGAGGGAGTCACCGACTCCGAGGAGGAGGACGTGGTCACTGCCGTCGCCCTGGTGGTCATCTTCGGCACCCTGATGATTCCGGTGATTCCCCTGCTGGGACATGCCTTGGGCATGGAGTCCGAGCTCAACGGGATGTGGGCCGGGGGGTCCATCCACGAGATCGCGCAGGTCGTCGCCGCCGGGGGAGTCATCGGTGGAGGCGCGCTCGCAGTCGCCGTCATCGTGAAGCTGGCCCGGGTGCTGCTCCTGGCCCCGGTCGTCGCGGTCCTCAGCATGCGCATGCGCCGGGCCGGCGCCGTGGCTCATCCCGACCAGAAGCGCCCGCCGATCGTGCCGCTGTTCATCATCGGCTTCCTGGCCATGATCGTCCTGCGCTCCACCGTCGACCTTCCCGACGCGATCCTCCAGGTCGGCAACCTATTGCAGACCGGTCTGCTGGCGGCGGCGATGTTCGGCCTCGGCTGCGGGGTCAAGATCCGCAACCTCGCCCGCGTGGGCGTGCGTCCCTTCATCCTCGCCGCGGCCTCTACCGTGCTGGTGGCCACCATCTCGTTCGTCGGAATCACGGTCGTCCACGTGTGAGCCTCGGTGGCGCCTGGCAGCACCCAGCCGGCCGACCCAGCAGGCACCCCTGCAGACGGACATGTCTGATTTCCGCTGGAAGGTGGCTGTCTGCCGGGGCAGGATGGACGCATGCACACCGACGCCGAGGCCTGCTACCGGGCCGTGAAGAGCAGGGACCGTCGTTTTGACGGCGTCTTCTACACCGCTGTGCGCACCACCGGCATCTACTGCCGTCCCTCCTGCCCGGCAAGGACACCCGGCTTCGCCAACGTGACCTTCTTCCCGGCTGCTGCCGCGGCACAGTCGGCCGGGTATCGCGCCTGCAAGCGTTGCCTTCCCGATGCGACCCCGGGCAGTCCAGACTGGGACGTGGCCGCCGACGTCGCGGGGCGCGCGATGCGGTTGATCAGCGACGGTGTCGTCGACCGTGAAGGCGTCGAGGGCCTGGCCCGGCGGGTCGGCTACACGCCACGCCACCTCACCCGGTTGCTCAGTACGGAGCTCGGTGCCGGGCCGCTCGCCCTTGCCCGCGCACGTCGCGCGCAGACGGCGCGCATCCTGATCGAGACCAGCATGATGTCGTTCGTCGACGTCGCGTTCGCGGCCGGGTTCGCGAGCGTGCGCCAGTTCAACGACACCATCCGCGAGGTCTACGCGAGCTCGCCCACTGACCTGCGAGGACGGCGCACAGCGGACCGGTCGACCACCGGACAGGTGACCATGCGGTTGGCCGTGCGCACCCCTTTCGCCGGGCGTGCGCTGCTCGAGTTCCTCGCCCGGCGGGCGATCCCGGGAATCGAGGCCGTTGACGGTGAGCCGGGCGAGGCAGGTTGGTATGCACGGACCCTGGCGTTGCCACACGGCTCCGGCACCGCCCACATCGAGCTGGACGACGACTTCGGCTCGGGAGGGATCATCCTGGTCCCGGTGACCTTCCGGCTCTCGGACCTGCGCGACACCGGCGCAGCCCTGGAGCGGATACGTCGCCTCCTGGACGCTGACTGCGATCCCGTGGCAGTGCAGGACTTCTTCGCCGGTGATGAGCTGGTCGGTCCGCTGGTGCGGGAGATGCCGGGCCTGCGCGTGCCCGGCCATGTCGACGGCCACGAGCTCGCGGTGCGCGCGGTGCTGGGCCAGCAGGTCAGTGTCGCGCGGGCCCGGACGATGGCCGCCGACCTGACCCACCGCCATGGCGAGGCGCTGGGCGATCCCTACGGCGGACTGACCCAC
>JAKDNC010000589.1 GCA_030452025.1 Nocardioides sp.
AAGACACGCTCGAACAGGTCCGGGTCGGTCTCCCACCCGCCCGCGATCTGAGGGGTCAGTGACGAGGTCGCCCAGGTGTCCATCACGTCCGGGTCGCCGATGAAGCCGCCGGCCTCGCCGCGCTGCGCCGCGTCGTACCCCTGCGGGGCATCGGTGGACGGGTCGATCGGGAGCTGGTCCTCGGAGGGCAGCAGCGGGTGGTCGTAGTCGGGTTCGCCGTCGGCGTCGAGGGCATACCAGACCGGGAACGGGATACCGAAGAACCGCTGGCGCGAGATCAGCCAGTCACCGTTGAGGCCGTTGACCCAGTTGTCGTAGCGGTGCCTCATGTGCGCGGGCAGCCACGTCATCTGCGCACCATCGTCGATGAATGCCTTGCGCAGGCCGGCGTCGCGCCCGCCGTTGGTGATGTACCACTGGCGGGTGGCGACGATCTCGAGAGGCTTGTCGCCCTTCTCGAAGAAGTTGGCCATCCGCTGGGTCGGCTTCGGCTCGCCGTCCAGGTCTCCGGCCTCGGTGAGGAGCTCGACCATCGCCTCGCGCGCCGAGAACGTGGTCTTGCCCTGGAGCTTGGCGTAGGCAGCCTGTGCAGCGTCGGAGTGGGAGAGCCACTCCGGGGTCTCACGGAGCAGCCGACCGTCGCGGCCGATCACGGTGCGGACCGGCAGCTGCAGCTCGCGCCACCAGGTGACGTCGGTCAGGTCGCCGAAGGTGCAGCACATCGCGATACCTGCGCCCTTGTCAGGCTCGGCAGCCGGGTGGGCCACGACCGGGACCTCCACGCCGAAGACCGGCGAGGTGACGGTGGATCCGAACAGGTCGGCATACCGCTCGTCATCGGGGTGGGCGATCAGCGCGACCACGGCCGGGATCAGCTCCGGGCGTGTGGTCTCGACATGGATTGCCGAGCCCGGCGAATCCTCGCCAGTCCGGTGGAAGGCGACCCGGTGATAGGCGCCGGCGTACTCCCGCGCCTCGAGCTCGGCCTGCGCCACGGCGGTCTGGAAGGTGACGTCCCACAGAGTGGGGGCATCTTGGAGGTAGGCCTCGCCCCGGGCCAGGTTGCGCAGGAAGGCGCGCTGGCTGGCGACCTGTGCCTTCGGACCGATCGTCGTGTAGTGCTGCTTCCAGTCCACCGAGAGGCCCAGCGTGCGCCACAGCGACTCGAAGACCTTCTCGTCCTCGACGACAAGCTTCTCGCAGAGCTCGATGAAGTTCGGCCGGGAGATCGACACCTGCTTCTTCGGGTCGGGCTTCTCCGGAGGCGTGAAGTCGGGGACATAGGGCAGCGACGGATCGCAGCGCACGCCGTAGTAGTTCTGCACCCGGCGCTCGGTCGGCAGGCCGTTGTCGTCCCAGCCCATCGGGTAGAACACGGACTTGCCGTTCATCCGCTGGTAGCGCGCGATCAGATCGGTGTGGGTGTAGGAGAAGACGTGGCCGACGTGCAGCGAACCGGAGACGGTCGGCGGGGGAGTGTCGATCGAGTAGACGTTCTCCCGCGGCTGGGTGCGATCGAAAGCGTAGACATCGTCGGTCTTCCACTTCTCCGCCCAGGTCGACTCGAGCCCTTCGAGCGCAGGCTTGTCCGGTACGACGACGGCGCGCTCGTCGGCGGGCGTCGTCTCGGACAGGTCGGCGTTCAGGGGGTTCTCAGTCATGGGGGTGATCTTAGTTGTCGACACAGCGTCGCCGAAAACCAGTTCCCGATGGTGTCGAGCGACACCTATCGTCACTCCATGACTGTTGGGCACGCCGTCGAGTTCTTCGAGGATCCACGCGCGTTCCTCGACGTCGCCGCGGACAGCCTTGCCGTGGACCCGGTGGTCTCGTCTGTGGTGTCGACGGTCTCCGCGCGTTGGGCCCGCAGCCACGATGCCGGAGAGGTGCCGGAGGTGAACCACCCCCTGTGGTGGGCTGCCGTCCACGACAGCGCCAGGCAGGTGGTCGGTACGGCGATGGGCACGGCACCGTTCGCGCCGTATCCGCCCTTCGTCCTGCCGATGCCCGGCGCCGCCGCCCGGGAGCTGGCGGCCGGGATCACCAACCAGCTTGGCCCTGTGCCCAAAGGCGTGAACGGGGCGCTTCAGCCGGCGAGGATCATCGCCGAAGAGCTGGCCGAGGCGCAGTCCGGCAGGGTGCTGGTCCACGAACACCTGAGGCTCTTCGAGATCGAGCACATCGAGTGGCCGCAGCGGCCCGCGGGATTCCTGCGGCTGGCGCGCCCCGACGAGGCGGAGCTCGCACTGTCGTGGTTTCAGGCCTTCAACGCGGACGCGGACGCGCAGGCCGGGCGTGTGCCCGAGCCGGGCCAGGGCGAGCACTTCACGACCGAGGACATGGCCGAGCGCATCTACGGCGGCCGGCTGTGGTTCTGGGTCGGCGAGGACGACACCCCCGTCCACCTCACCGGTGCCAACGTGACGACGTACGGCGTGAACCGGATCGGCCCGGTCTACACGCCGCCCGAGCGGCGCGGCCACGGGTATGCCAGCCGGGCCGTCGCGGAGGTGTCGGGGATCTTCCTCGACCAGGGTGTGCGGGTGTGCCTGTTCACCGACCAGGCGAACCCGGTCTCGAACGGGATCTACCAGGCGATCGGATACCGGCGGGTCGTGGACATGGTCAACCTCCGGATCGAGTGACCGGACACGCCGCGGGTCGCGGGGCAACCTAGACTCGTCGGTGAGA
>JAKDNC010000590.1 GCA_030452025.1 Nocardioides sp.
GAGCCGCCCAGCCGCGCACCCGAGGCGGCGAAGACCGGCTCCCCCAGGCCCCGCAGCACAGCCAGCAACCCCGCCACCGCCAAGACGACGCCCCAGATGAGGCCGAGTCGCGGGCGGTCGCGGCCCGCGCGTGCACCGTCAACGCCGAGCACCTCACCCGCAGCGCTGAACAACAGCACCACGTGGATCCCGATCATCATCCAATACGACCACGGCCACTCACCGGGGGTCTGAGCCACCGACAGACCGATCGCCACCGACTGCACGAGCCCGAGCACCGCTGCGACCCGGACGAAGGCACCGGTGAGCAGCAGCACCGCCACCGCGGTCTCCACCGCGAGCACACCCCACCCGAAGACCGAGATGTTCGGCAGCACCAGATGGTCCACCACCCAACTGAACGGTGGGAACACCGGATGATCCACCGCGTCCTTGGTGAACCCGTAGAGCCCGTGCCCCGAGTCCTTCCCAAAGTCCGGAGGCCGTTTCCAAGCGATGTTGTAGAGCCACAGCAGGCCGACCAGGACCCGCAGCGCGGCCATCGCCACGGCGTTGCCCCGCGATGGCGCCTCTACCGCAGGGGCGAGCAACCAACGCGATCCAATCGCCGACGTGACGGCCATCACTTGAGACTAGCGCGCCCTCACCCACACGATCCTTGGTCAGGCAACGTGACCACCGTCAATCACCTCGAGCTCGGCGGCCCGGCCCCATGCTGCAGGGCACGGACAGCGACGGGGTCATTTCCCACTGCCACCAAGAGCTCAACCAGGCCGAGCTGGATCCCGAAGCCAGCGGCCCCGGATACCTCCTGCACGACTTGGTGTCAGCGGTGTCGGCTCTGGGTGCTCTTCTGTCGCGTGGAGTCGGAGGTGTGCCTGGCCGATCCGCGTGACCGGGCCTCGCGACCTGGCTCGAGCCCTCCCAACCTGGAACAAGTGCACCCCCCGGACTAACTCAGCTCCTCGCGGCGCGATCGCCCATTGTGGATGGTCACGCGAGGTTGTGCCGGTACCGGATCAGCACGCGGAGCGTGCCGCAACGGACCCGCTGCTGCTTGGCCTCCATCCACCGTTCTCTCGCCTGGACAGAGCCGCCTGCTGCGACGGGGGCGATCGGTGGATCCAGGCTATGGCTCACGGTGCCCTACGAGGGCCCAGATGGCCTCGGCATCCACCGGGCTGAGTTCAAAGAAGCCGAACCGAATGCGCGAGACTGGCAGGTGTTCACGGATCTCCCCCAGTGGCAACGGCTCGATCTCACGAAGACTCGCCGCGCGACGGAATCCACCTACGATCACGGTGCTTGGTTCGGGCTCGGCTCCGGTGACTTCCCCGACGATGACGATCGCCCGCAGCGGCTCACCATGGGGGTAGGTGGTCGTCGGTGAGTAGATGAGAATGCCGTCGCCGGGAGACATTCGGGCCAGGGGTGATCGCTTGCCGTGGTTGGCCATGACGTAGCCGTCACCGACGCCGCGCAACGCGTGTTCGCGCGAGGCGACGATGATCCAGTGTTGTCGAGTTTCCACGGACAAAACCTACTGCGCGGCACCGAAACGAGAGGGGGCTCCTCCGGGGCGCCTTGGCTGCTGTTTGAGGTTCCAGCCCGGACCACGCGAGGCGGGTTCCTTCGATGCAGTCACTCAGCCACTCGAGCGCGTCCCTTGATCTGCGTGATCACCGCCGTCTTCGCTTCGGCATAGGCGTTCATGTCCGCCCACTCGGACTGGACGAGCTCGCGCTTCGTGCGCTCGTAGAGCGCCCGATCCGTGCTCGTTCGGCGTAGGTGGTCTCTCAAAAGGAGGTACTCGTCTCGCTCAGGATCGCCGGACTCGAGGATGTGTATGTGGACATCGAGCGCAGGGGTGCGAACCATGCGGTGACCCGGTTCGCGCACACGTAGCTGGTACCCCATCCCGAGCAGTGGCTGGAGGTAGTCCTCTTCGGCGGTGATGTCATCAACGATCACGAGAATGTCGATGATCGGCTTGGCTGCCAACCCCGGGACCGAGGTCGAACCCACATGCTCGATCTCGCGCGCCGTTGTCCCGAGGGCGGCGCGGACTTGCTCCTCGTGTTGAGCGAAGGCTTGTGGCCACGTCGGGTCGGCTTCGACGATGACCAGTTCACGCTTCTCGACCCCACCGACGAGCTCAGTGCCTGTCACATCCGGGCGGCGACGTCCGGGGCGATCGGCAGATGGCATCAGGCGAACATACAACGACCCGGGTCGCCCTGCCAGCAGTGGCGCGGAAAACGGCAGCGGCACGATCCGCGTCCCGCCTGCGGACCGTGTTGCGGTGAGCGCCGAGCTCGCCGACGCTGTTGCCATCGGGCTGCGCCTTCACCGAATGAGGATCGTTGACGACATCTCGCAGAACGGAGCATTCATGCGCAAGCTCATCTACTACGCAGCCACCACGATCGACGGTTTCATACCCGGACCCGACGGCGGCCAGCGATCAGAGCTTCTTCCCGGTAACCCCCGACCTCGTTGAGTTCATCTCTGCGCAGTTCCCGGAGACGCTCCCAGCGCCTGCACGGGGAGCGTTGGGCATTGATGGGCCCGGCCGTGTCTTCGACACGGTGCTCGAGGGCCGGGCGCGCTATGGGGTCGGGGTGGGGGCCCGGCGGGATGATGCCTACACGCACCATGGTCACATGGTGTTGTCCCCGACGGTGTCGAA
>JAKDNC010000035.1 GCA_030452025.1 Nocardioides sp.
AGAGCATCGGACTTTTAATCCGCTGGTCACGGGTTCGATCCCCGTAGGGCCCACCAGAAGGTCGTTGTTCAAACCAGCGACATCACCGGTTTGAGTTCCGGATTCCGTCGTCCGTCCTTGTTGGCGGACGGCGAGGGTCTGGACGTCGCGGCTGAGAAACACGTTGAACGGGACGCCGGGCTCCCCGTGGATGGTGTCGTCGTCTTGGACGATGAGCTTGTCGAAGAAGGCTTGGTTGGCGATCCGTCGCAGTGGGTCGTCGATGCTCATGTAGATGGCGTGCATGTCGCCGGCCAGCGCCAGGCAGTCGTCCAAGTGGGCCTTGGCCTGTTCGTACTCGATGTCGCCGGCGTTAATCTGCGCTTGGAGGAACGCAAGCCGACGGGCGATGCGGTCCTGCTCGGTCCCCAGTAGGTCCAGGGGGACGGCTCCGGCGTAGTGGGCTTGCAAGAGTTTCTGGCGTTCATTCCGGAGCGCGTCGCGTTCGCCCTTGTATGCCTGGGTCTCCTGCTTGGCGGCGGTGTGGAGCCGATCGAATTCACCGGTGACTAGCTCGCGGAGCGCGGTGAGGACTTGCTCGGGTATCTGGACGTGGCGGTAGTAGTCCTCGACGGCGGCTTCGATGTCGGGCACGAACATGGACTTGCGTTCGCAGGTGGTGCGCTTGGCGTGCCGGCCGGAGCACATGAAGTAGGGGTAGATGACGCCGCGGCGGCTCTTCGCCCGGGTCAGGGTCAGTCGGGACCCGCACTCCCCGCAGTACAGGCTTCCCTTGAGGTAGTGGTCGTGGGATTGAGTCTTCTCTCCGGACGTCTGATGCGCGGTCAGGACGGCCTGAACTCGGTACCAGACCTCGGGCGCGACTAGGGGTTCGTGGATGCCGTCGTAGCTGGCGCCGCGGAACCGGACGCTGCCCTTGTAGTAGGGGTTGGTGAGCATCTTGTGGATCGTAGACAGCACCGGCGGCTTCGAGGGCCGCTTCGGGGTCGGGACCGTGGTCAGGCCACGGTCGATGAGTTCTTCACGCAGGCTGATGGTGGAGTGGTTCCCGGTGGCGTAGGCCTCGAACGCCCATCGCACCAGCGGGGCACGGTCGGGGTCGACCTCGACGGTGCGGACGTCGCGGCCGAGTTCGTCGCGGCGGGTGACGTTGAGGTAGCCCATGGGTGCTTTGCCGTTGGTGCCGCCACTGAGCGCTTTCTGGTTCATGCCCTTGGAGACTTCGCCAGCGAGGTTGCGGGAGTAGAACTCCGCGATGGTGGACATGATGCCGTGCAGCAGCATCCCCGACGGGGTCTCGTCGATGTTCTCGGTCGCGGACACGAGCATGACCCCGGCCTCTTTGAGGGCGAGGTGGATGGTCACGTCGTCGGCGCGGTTGCGGGCGAGCCGGTCGACCTTGTGGACGATGCAGTAGGCGACGTGGTGGGCCTTGACGTACTCGATCATCCGCATCAGCTCGGGCCGGTCGGCCTTGCGGGCGGACTCGCCGGCGTCGATGAACTCTTCGGTGATGACCGCGTTGAGGTCTCGGGCCTTGCGCAGGTTTGCCTCCCGCTGGGCGGGGATCGAGAAGCCCTCGGCACGGCCGCCGCGTTCGGCTTGTTCCTTGGTGGACACGCGCAGGTAGGAGACTGCCATGGTGGTGGTCTCGCCGATGCGGTCCAGGGCGGTAGTGGCTGGTGGTTGTGTAATGGTCACGGGTCGTGTTTCCCTTCCCCGGATTGATCGGGCCCAGCACGAACGGTGGCTACCGCTGGTGCGGTGCGACTCGTAAAAGGGAAACAGGACCCAGCCGACTCGATATCGGAGCCTGCTGGGTAAGCCACGAAGGCCAAACAGGACCGCGCACCACGACCGAACCGGAGGTTTAGTCGTTGGCTTCTTGCTGATCTGATTCTACCTCGTGCCCCCGACATGCGTCGGGACCCGGCGACACGGTGTCCGGTGCGGGACGGGCGTGGTCTTGTTCGGCGCGGGAACGGGCCATGCCGATGAACAGTTGTGCGAGCTTGTGCAGGTCGGGTGTCTCACGCGGCTCGGCCTCAATCCGGTAGTCCCGCATCCGATCCGGCAGCCGCTCGTCCCGGCCGGGCGTTTCTCGGTGCGTCATGAGATTTCTCCGGTGCGTTCATCGAGGGCGCGGAAGAACGCCTCCTCGGCTTCGCGGCGGGCCTCGACCTGCTCGAACACGAACTCCACGAAGTCCTCGCCGCGGTCGGCGATGATGACGTCCTCGACGGGCGGGGCGGGGTCTTCACCGGGCCAGACGGTCTGCCGGGTGTGCCGGTCGCGGTCCAGGCGGGTGCCGGAGGCGGCGACCCATTCGCGGAGCCTGTTGCGGGCGTCGGCGAAGTCGCGGTGCCAGCCGACGGGCGCCGAACCGTTCTGTTCGGGGTCGTAGGCGCACAGCCAGTGGAGGTGCAGCGCGGACAGCTCCCACATCAGTTCCAGGTGCCGGTGCCAGAACGGCGGGATCACCGCAGCGGGGAGCCCGTAAGTGCGGCGCAGCCATGCCACCCAGTCGTTCAGCGCCAGCCACTCCTGTTCGAGGTCGTGGGCGGTCAGCAGGTTCCAGTTCACCGGGTGCGGCGGCTCCGCCACATCATCCGATGCGTCTTCGGTGCCGGGGTCGTCGTCCAGATCGTCGGGCTCGTCTGGTCCGGGGGTGTATTCGTCCATCGTCAGCATCCCCTTCGGTCACATGCTCACGGACGCAGGCGGCTGCGTGACGGGGCGGTGCTCGGGGGCGGTAAACGCGGCCGCGTCCCGCTCAGGCGCGGCCCGGCGGGGTGTGCGGTCGACGTCGTATCGCGTGCGGGCCATGTCGTGCCCGAGCCGGCGGGCGACGAACTCCTCACCCTCGACCGCTTGACCGTCGCGTTGGTGGGTGTATTCGCGGACGTAGCCCTCGGCGATGAACTTGTCGCCCTTCGCGAGTCGTTCGTGGCCCTGCTCTGCGGCGGCCTTGAAGGCGACCAGGTTGTGGAAGGTGGTCTCCAACTGGGTGAACGACCGGTCGTCCTCCTGCCGGTAGTGTTCCTTGCCGACCTTCATGTACAGCCTGGCATCGCCGTTCTCGGTGCGGGTGAGTTGCGGGTCGGACGCGACGAAGCCCGAGAACGATTGCTGAGTCTGGATAGCCATCGGAATCTCCTCCTGAAACGCGGCGTCCCCGGATCGGGGTCGCTGGTGTCAGGCAGGTGCACATCCCACCCCCGGCAGGCGCGCCGGGTCAGGAACCAGGGCGACGCAGCAGCGCCTCGATCTCGGCCCGGTCGGCCTTCAGCTGGCCTGCGTCCGAACGTGACGGCCAGGAGCGTAGGTCGGTGACGATCGGCGGCGCGGCTCGCAGCAGGGTGACACCGGTGCCGAACGGGAGTGTCCTGATGCGGTCTGGTGGGAGGATCGCGACGCGGCGGATGGAGCGTTGGTTGGAGCGGGTGCCGTGGTCGCCGCGGGTGACGGAGTCGGTGTACTCGTCGCGTTCGCCGATGAGCGTGCTCAGGTCTTGGAGGTCGCGGGAGTTGGAGGCGCCGCCGAGGATGATCTTGACGATACTGGCGTCCCAGATTGCTCCGGCGGCGTTGTCGCTCCACTTATCCCGTGCTTGGGCCAGGGACTGGAGGACGGGCAGGGTGGTGATACCGGTACCGCCGCCCTCAGCCATCAACGTGGGCAGGCTGGGAAGTGGTGCGAGGTTGCCGATCTCGTCGAGCGCGAGCAGCAGGGGCGGGTCGAGGCGTGCGCCTGGTGAGCGGGCAGCGATACGGCGGGCAGTTTCGATGAGGTCTTCGACGAACGCCGCCACCAGCGCGGAGGATGCACCGGCCCCGGCGCCGGTGGCGAGGAGATAGAGCGTGCCGCGGTCACGGATGAAGGTTTCGGGGTCGAAGCCCTCACCGGGCCCGGGCGAGACCGCGTCGAGGACGCGGGGGTCGGCCAGGGCGCTGAGGGCCAGGGCGACGCCCTGCCAGATCGAATCCCGCGTTTTGGGGTCGGCGTCGATCATTGCTCCGAGGGAGTCCGCCCACCCGGTGGCCGCCTGCGTGGTGTTGGTGAGGATCGCGACGGCTTCAGCGGCGGCGGTGGGGTCGAGGGTCCACCGGAACAGCTCTGCTGGTGGTCGGTGGTCGAGAGCCGCGGCGTGCAGGAGGGCTTGGAGGGCGGTGCGGGTTTTGCCTTCCCAGAAGCCGCCGGATTCGACCCCGCCAGCGGACAGGCCGGTCGCTGCGGAGAGGCCGGTGGCGCGGATCATCGCCGTGAGCGGGTCCTCACATCCGCGGATGGGTGACCAGCGCATTCCGGCGGGGATGCCTTCGGCGAGGCGCTGGGGGTCGAACACCGCCACCGGCCGTCCGCCACGCTGCCTCGCGCGGAGGGTGGCGGTGAGGTTGTCCGGCCGGGTGCTGGTGGTGACGACGGCGCCGGGCGCGTCGAGGATGGCCGGGATGACGATGTGCAGGCCCTTGCCGGAGCGGGGCGGGCCGATGAGCAGGATCGAGTCTTCTACCGACGCCCACACTTCGCGCCCCTTGGACGTGCCGATCCGATAGCCGACATCCGACGGTGCGGGATCGGTCAGGGATGCGCGGAGTGCCTCGGCCCGGCGGAGCAGCGCCTTCGCCGAGGCCGTCTGGGTGACTTCATGGGCCGTGGCGGTGCCGGCGAGGCGGCGTGGGTCGGTCTCGACTCGGCGGGAATGGCGGCGCAGCCGCACCCACCCCCATACTCCGGCGGTCACGAGCCCGGCCAGCATCGCCACGGTGATGATCCAGTACATGGTCGGGTTGAGCCCGTCGGCGTCGAGCGCAGCCGCGGGGTCGCCGGGGTTGAATAACACTCCGAGCCCAGCGGCGGGGCCGGCCTCGGGCTGGGGTGTGCCGGTGAGGAACGCCGCCACGGACCCCGAGGCGCGGAGGATGAGCGCGATCCCGAACATCCCGACCAGAGCGATAAGGGCGGCGTTGGTCAGCTCGTCACCGAACGACCCACCCTGCCGCCCCGGTGGGGCGCTCACGGCAGCCGCCGCACGTGAATAGTCCCCGAGACGCGTCCGAACAGCACGACCTCGCTGGCAACATCGGATGGCAGCGACCGGAGTTGACCCCGGTCCAGGAGGGCGCGGGCATGACCGGTGCTGATGGCATCGGCGTGGGCGATGATGACCGCGACGGCGACGTCTTCGCCGGGTACGAACCCGTCGCCGGTCACTTCGACGGGTTCCGGCCGCCGCTTGCTGCTGCCTTTGACCTGCCTGCCTCGTTCGGCCTCGGTCTCCGCCTCGGTTTCTGGTGGCTTGGGCGCGGTGCGGCGGCGGGTGCGGATGACGTCGGTGAACACGGTGCCGTCGCTCTCGTGCACCTCGATGCGCACCGTGCTGGTCCGGTCCCGGGTGAGGGCGTCCATGAGGGGCCCGAAGGTGCTGCGCGTCCACGCATCGCCGTCTGGTGGTGGGACGTCGGTGCCGTCGACGGTGACGTCCAGGACGCCGGTCTCGGTGACGGTGATGACCGCGTGCGGCAGCACAACCGGCGTCTCTTCCGGTACCGGTCCGGTGGTGTGGCGTGGGGGTTTACGGGTCATCACTTCACCCCCGAGGTGAGCCGCGAGCTGGTGTCGAACAGCTCCAGCTCGGCGGGATGGAGCTGGTGCTGGGTGACGAAAGCCCGGTCCTTGATCCGCCACAGCCCCTGCCCGACGCCCAACGATGGGAGCAGTTTCTGTTCGGTGCCGGTCAGCCCGAGCGCCTGGGCAGTGGGGCCGAGCTGGTCGGATTCCTGCCGGTAGACGATCCGGGTCTCGGCATTGGCCAGCAGACTGTTCGCCAGGGAGCGCATGGCCGAGCCCGCGTCGCCGACGTTGTCCAGGTCGGAGAGTTTGTGGAAGATCAGCATGTTCGCGATCCCGTAATGCCGCGCAAGGCGCCAGTGCGCGTCCATCCGCTTCAACAACGCTGGGTGGGACATCAGGCGCCACGCTTCGTCGTAGATCACCCACCGCTGCCCACCGTTGGGGTCCAGCAGTGCGGACTCCATCCACGCCGACGAGCAGGTCATCAACACCGAAATGAGTGTGGAGTTCTCGGTGACCCGGGATAGGTCGAGACTGATCATCGGCAGCGACGGGTCGAACCGGACCGTGCTGGGACCGTCGAACAGGCCGGCGAGGTCACCGGCGACCAGGCGGCGCAGGGCATGGCCGACGAGCCGCCCGTCCTCGGCCAACCTGCCGTCGGCGGCCTCGTCCGGGGTGAGGATGCGGTCGACGACCATCGGCAGGATCGGCACAGTGTTCTCCGCGACGACTGCGGTCAGGGCAAGGTCGATCGCGGTGTGCTCCAACGGCGTTAACCCGCGGGCCAGGACAGTCTCAGCAAGAGCGCCGATGAGATCGCGGCGGCGGGAGGCGACCGTGATGGCCCACTCGTGATCCGACAGCCCGGAGGGCCGGAGTCCTTCATCAAGGGGGTTCAGTCTCGTGCTGAGTCCGTGGCCCAGGACGATTGCCTTCCCGCCGACCGCGTTCGCGACGGCGGTGTGCTCGCCCTTCGGATCACCCGGGACATAGACGCGCCGCCCGAACGGCAGCGACCGCGTGTAGAGCGACTTCGCTAGCGAGGACTTGCCCGATCCCACGATGCCGGCGAGGACGACGTTGGGGGCGGTGATGATCCCGCGGGCGTAGAGCACCCAGGGGTCGTAGACGAACGAGCCGCCGGAGTAGAGGTCTTGGCCGACGAACACCCCCTCGGAGCCGAGACCGCCTTCAGCGACGAACGGATAGGCACCCGCCAGCGTCGCGGAAGTGTCCTGGTGGCGCGGGAGGCGGAACCCGCCCGGGGTGCGCAGAGCTGTAGGACCGGACTCACCGGCGGCGGGTAGGTAAGTGGTGGCTCTACGGTCGGCCCGTTCGGCCTCGGCTTTCGCCCTGGCCGCGGCCTGCTCGGCGCGGCGCTGCTCGACTTGGAGGCGTGCGGCGGCCTGTTTGCGTTGCTTGCGGAGCCGGCGACGGTCGGCGGTCGGGGCGACCAGGACCGAGGTGTGCAGGCGTTCGGGCTCGCGCGCGCTCACAGCGACAACCCCCGCCCCGTCGACTCTGAGGAGCGGGTCGGCTCCGCGAACCAGTCCGGCTCCGCTCCCACCGACCCGTGCTGCGTCCGCGCGGATGCGGGCGTCACTTCGGTCTGGGGCGTGCTCGGATCGAGTGGCCCGACGCCGCTGATGGCCTCACGCGATGTCACCACGTCGGTCCCGTCGATGGTCGGGTCGGGTGTGGCGGCGGGGTGTGCCCGGAGGAGATTGACGTGCCCCATGAACGGGTTGTACGTGAGGGTGTAGTCACCGTCCGTGGCGACCCGGTCGAGTTGTCCGGTGGGTGGTTCCTCGTAGACGTACCCGTTCTCCAGTGCCGCGTCGGTTGTCTCCTCCCCGTAGTCCCAGTTCCTCAGGTGCGTGATCGCCGCGTCGGGGCCGTCCCGGTTGATGAGGTCGAGCACCTCGTCAGCTTCTGAGCCTTGGAGGAAGACGACGCTGAGCCACCGCCGCGGTGCTTCCGTGGACACTGCCTCCCGGTCGAGTTCCTGGGCGGGGGCGTGCCAGGCGATGCGTCCCGAATGGGTCATCGCGGCATTGACGCGCTCCTCGACACTATCGAGGAGCGTTCCGGCGTGGTGCAGGTCGTCTGCCGCGGCGAGGGCTTCGGAGGCACCGATCGCTTGGTCACCGTCATCGTCGTGAGCGCGGCCGCGATGAACGAGATGCGCGGAGCCGAGCTGATCGAGCACCTGGCGCAGCGATCGGACGCCCGAGAGGAGGTCACCGAGCACGCTGTAGGTGTCGGCGGGGTTGTCGAAGACGCGGCTGGCGTGCGCGAGCCCGCGCAGCGCGTCAGATGCCTCGGCGGCATCGGCGAGTGGGTTGTGGAATGTGGGCATCGTGTGGCCTCCCTGAGACGTGGTGTGTCAGGCAGGTGCACTCGCAAGCCCTGCGCGCCTCACGTCGGAGGGAGGCGACCAGACGTGGTGGGTATCCGTGTCACAGTTCAACGCCGGCCGTGCGTGTGTCCGAAGTCCTCGCACACGTGGCCAGTGCGGGACTCTCGACTCTCATGCGAGCAGTTGGTGGTGGGCGAGTTCGCGGTAGAGGGCCGAGGTCTCCAATAGCTCGGCGTGCGTGCCAGTGGCAGTGAGCCGGCCACGGTCCAAGACCACGATCTGGTCGGCGGCCGCGACGGTGGCCAGGCGGTGAGCGACGATGAGCACCGTGCGGCCGGTCGATGCCGAGCGGATCGCTTGGTGCAGGGCCTGCTCGTTGCGGGAGTCGAGGCTCGCGGTGGGCTCATCGAGCAGGAGCAGCGGGGCGTCTACGAGCAAGGCGCGGGCGATGGCCAGGCGCTGGCGTTCTCCGCCGGACAGGCCGGCACCGTCGTCGCCCACAGTGGCATCCAGCCCATCGGGATGGGCGGCGATGCGCTCCAGGAGGTTGACGGCGGCGAGCACGGTGCGGCATTGGTCGTCGTCGGCGGTGGGGTTGGCGAGAACAAGGTTCTCGCGGATCGTGCCGGCCAGCACCGGCGCGTCTTGCTCGACGTAACCGATCTGGGCGCGCAGCACCGCCCTCGGCATGACCCGGATATCGGTGCCATCCAGGCGGATTGCGCCGCGGTCGGGGTCGTAGAACCGCTCGACCAGGGCAAGCAGGGTCGACTTGCCCGCCCCGGACGGACCCACGATCGCGGTGGTGGACCCGCGAGGTGCCGTGAGGGTGACATCGGTCAAGACGCGGTGGCCGGGCCGGAAGGCGAAAGTGACGTGGTCGAAGACGACTTCGGCGCCCTCCGCGGGTGGTGGGGGTTCTTCCGAGGAGGTCCCGGCGCGCCCTGGCACACCCGCGATGACAGGCGGGTCGCCGTCATCCTCCCGCGGTAGGTCGAGGACCTCGTGGATACGGGCCAAGGCACCAAGAGCGGAACGCACGGTGGTGATCGCGGAAAAGAACTGTCCGAGCGGCATGATCATCATGAACAGGAAGAGGATGAAGGTCACCAGGTCGGCCACGGTGAGGGCACCGGCCGCTACCCGGTAGCCCCCGACCCCGAGCACGGCGAGGAATGATCCCTGGACTGCGAGGCCGCTGATGGGCCAGAGCACGGCTTCAACGCCGGCCACACGCACGCCGTAGCCGTAGGCGGCGGACGCCTCATCGTTGAGTCGGGCGATCTCGCGGTCGGTGGCGCCGCTGGCCCGGATGGTGCGGATCGCCGAGACCGCCCGTTCCACGCCCGCGCCGAGCCGCCCCAGTGCCTCCTGGGCCGATTGGGTGAGGGTCTGAATCTGGGCCGAGGCCAGCACGACGCTGACCATGGCCACTGCGACGACGGCCAGGGTGATCCCGAGCAGGACCGCATCGAGCAGCAGCATGGCAATGAGCGAGCCGGCGAAGACCAGGGCGCCACCGAGAGCGTCGACCAGCCCCCCGGTCAGGGCGGCGCGCACCATGGTGGTGTCCGACCCGACCCGGGAGACGAGGTCACCGGCGCGGCGAGTGTCATAGACCCGCACCGGGAGGTGGAGCAGGGCGGCGATCAGCCGGCGCCGCGCGGTCAGCACGACGCCTTCGGCGGTGCGCTCCAGCAAGAACTGCTGCACCGCACCGACCACCCCGGCACCGACCACCAGGACGATGAGCACCCAGATCAGCTGGGCCAGCGGTCGGCCGGTCCCCACCGAGTCGATGAGCCGATTGACCAGCAACGGTTGGGCCAGGTTCAGCCCCGCGCCCAGGATCGACAAAGCGACCACGATGACGAGTGCGCCACGGTGCTCGCGCAGGTAGCCCAGTAGGGCGCGCGACGGTGCCGGGGCGAGCGTCGGGGCGCCTGCCCGTCCCTCCATCACTACTTGTGATCCATCGCGTCGGCGCAGGCGAGCGCGAGGTTTTGTGCACGGACGAGCAGGCCAAGTCCGTTCGACAGACGGATCAGCGGAATCAGTGCGGCGCCGAGCAAGCCGAGGGGACGAACAGCGCGGGTCAGCGTAAGTATTGTGCCACCGTCGACGGCGACAAATCGCAGCTCGTACCAGCCCAACGGCTGGTCGTCCCAGCGAACGTGTCCGTCCTCGTCGGCTGTGGGGGTGAGCCGGAGAGTACGGGTGCGACCGCGCTTCGTCACGTCCACGACTAGCGTGCCGTCGTTTTGCCGCGTCGTGTCGGGAACCATCAACCATTGCGGGGCCACCGTGCTGTCGGTGGCGACTGAACGCACGAGTCCCCGCTCGGCGGGAATGAAGTGCGTCAGCTGCACGGCTGCCATGCGTGTTTCTGCCTGCGATTCGACGGTCTGAGCACGCTGCGGGGCGACCGGTGACCAATCTGCGTGGCCACCAACCACCTCGCTGGTCATGGTTTCCAGATCAGCGCCACCGCGTTCGATGAGGTCGCGGATCGTTCCGGATGGCTCTGCGAGCAAGGCATGCAGCAGATCGCGTTCTGTCGCGCGGACACCGAGGCGGTCAATGAGTCGATCAGCCCTTTCGTTCATCGGCACTTCCCCAACATCCCCGCGGTTCAGCTCGTTCAATGGTCGCGGTGCCGGTGCGGGGAGTGCGCGGACGTCCACGCCGAGAAGAGCGACCGCATCAGCATGGACCGCACCGGCGGCGGAGCGCGCAGAGATCAGATCGATGCCGTGGCGGGTGAGTAACTGGGCCGCCTGCCCGCCAGCAGCGATCAGGCCGATCAGAAGGTGATCGAGGTCGATGTAAGGCTCCCGCGCACGGGCGGCCTCGCGCCAGGCGGCGGTCAGGTAGATCGGCATCGTGCGTGCGCTCATCGAGCTCCTCCGTGCTTGGGCGCCAGACCGGGCCGGACCCGGTTGAGGTACTTCTTGTGAACGGCCTGACGGGACACGCCCAGACAATCGGCGATATCGGTCCAGCCCAGACCGGCGGCCAAAGCGGCTTCGACCTGGCGTAGCTCCAGCGTGTCCACCAAGCGACGCAATGCTGCGATCGCTCGCAGTCCCACGCGAGGGTCGGACACGTCAGCCGCCCGAACTGTGAGGTCCATGATCTCCATACAAAGCAACCTACGTTGACATGGCCTCCAAGTCAACATAAGTTGCGTTGCCCGTCGGGACAACGCGTCTAGCCGGGCGCCCACGATGCCGAGGAACGGTGAAGTCAGAGAAGAGCGACTCGATCCCGCACGGGTACGGGCCGAGCATACGAAGCGGAGACGGCGGGCGATCAAAGAGTCTGTGTGCACCAACCCGAATGCCCACGTCACGTACGCAGCCGGCTTCGGGATTGGTACTGGCTCTCCGTTTGACGGGTCAGACTCGGCGACACAGCGGCAGCGCAGCGGCGGTGAACGCGGCGGCCTGCTGTCCCACGAGTAGCCGGGTCTCGCAGGAGGCTTGGATCGCGGCCTGCTCAATCGCGGCCACACCGGCCTCCAGCTCTTCGACGGTGGGTGCGGAGACGCTGATGAGGCCGGTGAACCGCAGCACGCCGTGGCCGGCGGTCAGGTCGGCTTCCTGCTGGAGGACGTCGTGGTACTCGGCGGTCTGGGTGGCGTCTTCGATCTGCCCGATCTTCGCCCGCTGGGCGGCGTCGGAGATGTGCTCGACCTTCTTCTTGCGGATGTCGCGGGCGGCCTGGTCCGAACGCATCGGAGTGCACAGCAGCGAGAAGCTGCGTTGGATGCCGGTGGACAGCAGCACCGGAGACAGGAAGCCCGGGTAGACCATCGAGCGCGGCCACTCCGAGACCCACAGCACTGCGTGGTGTGCGGAGTCGGTGCGCAACCGGGTCCAGGACTCGTTGACGGCCACGGGGCCAGCGGTGGCGAGGTGCTGGCCGAGTTCGCCGTGGCGTTCCAGGGTCGCGGCGATCGCCGGGTCATATGCGCTGCGCAGGATCACCGCGATCTGTCCCGGGCTCAGCCACCCGGAGGGCTTCAGGTCCGCTGAGCGCAGCGCCGCGACCAGGGTCGACATCTCCTGGCGCAGGACGGCCGCGGCCCCGCGGATGCCTCCGCCGGCGGTCCTGATCTGCCGGGCCGCGGTCTTCATATCCAGCGAGAGGGACAAAGTGGTCGCGTGCCGTTCCCCGGCCGGCCCGGCACGCTCGATCAGTTCCGCGTACGTGGTCGCGGCCCAGGTGTCGTCGGCGGTGCCGTGGGAGGCCCACCATTCAGCCAATCCGGTGCCGGAGTCCGGCAAAGTGCGTTCGACGACTTGGAGGGTGGCGATCCGTCCGGAGCGGCACACCGTGGCCAAGACGCGACCCCAGGAGGTAACGCGGCGTTCCTGCTCGCCCGGGTCCAGGAGCACGAACGCTGGATGGGTCACCTCGCAGACCACGGTGAGGGTCGCGGCGTGGGGGTCATGGATCATCCCGGCCCCGGTGTCGGGGTCGGTGTACTCGCGCATGCGTGCCATGTCCCCGGGCAGCGCGAGCGTCCCGACCGGCCGCGGTGCCACGATGCGGCGCCGATAGAGGAGTTGGCCTGCGGTGGTGCGCCAGAGCCACCAGGATGCGACCGGCAGCCACTCCACGGCTGGGCGTCCGGCGACGGGTATCCACGTCAGCGCCGCGGCGAGCACCCACACCGGAGCCGTGTAAGCCAGCAGGATGCCACCGCCGGCATACAGGCCGCCGACGACGGCAAGGACGCCGGTGGCGAGGGTGATGAGCTGGGCCAGGGACAGGCCAAGGAGGATACCGCGGCGGGTGAGGCGGGAGAACTTGACCGGCACCAGCTCCGTGGAGGACTCCTTCTGCTTCGTCGTCATGGCCGTCTCAGTCCTTCCCGGTCGGCTTCGGTGCCGGCGGCGGCGGGGCCGGCTTCGGCGCAGGCGGCGTCGGTTGCGAGGGACCCGCCGACGGTGTCTTCGGCTCGGCAGGAGGCGGAGCCTTCGTGGTCGGTGTAGACGACGTCGAGGACGCCGCAGGAGCGGGTGTGGCGCCGGTCTGCCCGGCACTGTCGGCGGCGGCCTCGCCCTGGTTGCCAAGAGCCGTGCCGGCCTTCGGACCGGCAGTCGCAGCACCCTTGGCGACCTTCGCCGCGATCACCGCAGCCGCGGCCGGACCAGCCGCCGCAGCACCCGCACCCACCGCACCTGCCCCGGCACCACCACTTGCTCCTGCTCCTGCGCCGGCGGACCCACCCGCGGTGCCAGCGCCTCCAGCAGCACTCGCCCCACCCCCGGATGCCTGGGGCGCGGAGGTCTTGGCCGGAGGCGGCGTCTTCCCACCGCTCCCACCGCTGTCGCCGCTGTTGCCTCCGTCGAGGACCTTCTTGGGGCCGTCGCCGGCTGGTTTCGTCGGGGTGGGGACAGGGCGGTTGAGGGCCTGTTTGGCGTCTTGTTCAGAGCCGATCGCGTGGTACATGTCGAATCCGATGAAGCTGATGAACTTGTAGGTCAGGTAGGGGGCGAATGCGGCCATCGCCATCAGCACGATTCCGGCCAGCGGGTCGCTGATCGAGGACAGGTCCGCATCGATCGGTGCCGATACCTGGGTGATGGCGACCAGGAACATCACGACCAGGACGAGCTTGGAGCAGATCAGCGCGATGACGAACATCGCCCACTTGCCGATCCATCCTCTGCTGGCGTCCCAGGAGGCGCCGGAGAACGCCAGGGGTGCGAACACGATCGCCACCAGCAACAGCGCCTTCCGCACGAGCAGCGACAGCCACACGGTCGCGGCGGCGGCGATCGCCAGGCCGGCGAGGAAGATCGTGATGATCGCCCCCACCCCGGGGGCGGCGATGTTGATCCCCACCAGCCCCGCCGCGAGGAGGGTGATCTTGTCGCCCATCGACTCGGTGGTCTCACCGGC